>JAAZOT010000011.1 GCA_012797605.1 Spirochaetales bacterium
ATGAATATCAATCCCTCAGTCCTAAAAGGAAAGATAGTTGAAGTATACTTCTCTGTTTCAAATATAAGTGTATCCCCTTTCTTCGAAAGCTTGCCATAATTCGAAACAATATAAACCGATGGCATATTTAGTCCCTTGTTATTTTTTAAATTCCTCCCATGTTATCTTAGCCCATCCTGCTGGATAGTACATACCATTATAAAGGACTAGATTTCTAGATTTAAGCTTACCTGGATCATTTCTAAGATTATCCATAGTGATGCATTCAAATTGACTAAATTTTCCCAGTCTTATTAAAAATTCCTTTTTATTTGGATCAATACTTTTTTTAATGTCTTGCTTTTCTATTATTTTTATTTTTTGTTGTGCTTCGTTAATATTATTATAAAATTTATTGTAATCATTTTCAAGTTTATCCAAATAAAATTCGTTACAAGCTTTAGCTATATTTTCAATAGTAAAAAACTCTTTGAATTTAATGTTTCTTCCTTCTTTGTTTTTAATAGTATTTTTCATTATACCATCATATTTATCATTAAAATGATCAGTATTTATAGAAAGTTCAAATTCAGCTAACTTACCTTGCATAATGTACTCTGTATATATATTGAATTCGCCGAATTTATTTCGCTTCATATGATAGTTTTTAGATTCTGTAATTAATGTAGAATCTTTATCAAAAAAAGAGGTATCTGATATCTGCAAAACCCTAAATGGATCTTTTTGTATATTTCTTTTGATTTTGTCTTTTTCATAGTCATAAAAGTAATTACCTAAAATAAAACCTTCATAATCTTTTCCATCTTTTAATCTTCCTTTGGCCTTAAAATCATCTTTTAATAATCCTAAATTATTAATTATATATGAAAGTAAAGCGGTTCTCATAGCTCCTTTAATAGATGAACCAGGAATATATTGAAGAAAATCTAGTCCAGTTCTCATAGATTCATAAACTATAAACTGATTTTCAAATTCATCCTTTTTTTCTATATATTTTTGATAAAGCTCATCATCAACTTTAGCTTGATAAATAATAATTCCCTTGTTTTTTTCTGCATTTTCTTTTAAATATTTTATCCCTTTTTCAAGTAATTCCCTGAAATCTTGTCTTCCTTTTTTTAATTCTTCTTTATTCTTTGAACTTAGATTATCCAAAATAGAAGCAAATTTCTCTTTATTCTCTAGTTTCTTCAATTTACTATAAAAATTAGAAATATTTATCCTATAAAAAGTTTTATCCAAAATTATATAGCTAAAAAAGTCTATCTCCTGACCACTTCCAATATGAACAAATGTTATAGGTTCTATTTTCATCTTGTAAATCATAGCTATTCTCCTTTTATGCTTTAAGATTAATCAATATTAAAGGACTTAAAGCATATTGCATTATAGTTGGGATATGATGAACTTTATCGATGCATTTCCCTACAAATTCCACATTTTTAATATCTTCCTTAAATTGCATGGTTGCCCCTTCTCGATAAAATATTATAGGTTTCTTAAATGGATTTGTAAGGTTAGGCATACTATTATGAACCTTGGGGTATTTTGTCCAAACATCTGCAAATAAACTTTTATTACCATCTACTTCTTTTAAACTTTCGTATTCATCATAACTCAAAACAAAAGGAGCCAATGCTATTGCTGCATTCCCATATTGAGGCAGTTTAATCTCTTCAATATTTTCATTTACTTCAATATGCCCTTTACCTGTCGAAGCATCAGCTCCATATCCTCCAGCAAAACCATTCTTAAAAAGCTCGACTACCCTTTTTTTGTCATAAACAGAAATAATATATATATCAAATATGGCAGGAAGATATTTTTCATCATAGTTGCCTTTTTCTTCAATTTTTTGGTTTAACCAATATTCATTTACCGTGAAAATGCCATCTTCAGAAGTACTATTTGAGATTCTATCTATGACATTTCTCATCCTTGTCTCTTCTGATGAGACAAAATACTTTTTCCTTTCAGTTTTTTCATTATTAGAAATCTCAGTATTAATTATTTCATCAATATCAATATCCTTGCCATCTAACAATTTTTCTGCTGGAATATAATTTATTTTTTTTCTTTTTTTTAGTTTCCTATACTCTTGAAGTTTAGAAATATTTAATAAATCTTTATGAACAAATTTCGGAACTGGTAGATAACCTTCAAAAAATGGTGTAGAAAGAATAAGTGGGGGACTACCTTCTTTATAACCTTTAAGAAATTCATTTAACTTTTCTTCCCCTTCATTGAACAAAATACCATAACATATATGTCCCCAAATCGTATCTGCCATAAGTTTTGTACCTAAAGCAGATTTTAGTTCTATTTTTAATCTATAGTGATTCATATTTACATCTCCTTACTGAAATTTAACTTTTTCAGAAGGTACAATCTTCTTTCCATTTTCATCTACTAAATCTATAAATTTTATCTTACCATTTCCTCTACTTCCGCCACCACCTAAATAATCAAGTTCAAGTAATCCTAAACCTTCAATAACTTTATCAAAGTTATCTTCATCTGTTTTTCCACTATCTCCCAAATCATAAACCTTATATATTAGCTCAAAATCAAATTTTACTCCTTGAACAACTCTTTCCATAGATCTAGGGTTAGCACTTGCATTTACTCTATCGATTGTATTTTCATGTTTTTCCTCGATAATAACTTCTTCAATATTGTTATCTTTGCTAAATTCTGCATCTCTAAATATTATTCTTGTAGGACCAAGTTTATCAGCATTGTTTTGTCTATTTTTTGAATCAGAACAACCAAAAATCCTACATATAAAACAATCTGGTTTGCCGCAATTACAAGGATCCCCATTTATATTTCCAGTATTCTTATCTCTTCCAATCTTATTATATTTCCACTCTAAAAGATATCTTATTTTACCTTTTAACGAAGATCCAGGAATATATGGTTCTCCAGTATTAGGATTTTTAACAACTGGATTATCCATTCCACCTATTTCAAGAGAATCATTCCCAGCACCTATATGAAGACCAGTAGCAACTTCGATTTTACCAGTAATTTTTTTAATAGTTTTTAATTTCATTTTTTTCTCCTTTATTTTTTTTTGTTAATCAATATAGTTTTTTCATTTTATCTCTATTTTCTTGCATATTTATAAGAAAATCCTACAACAGCTTCAAATAATTTACAAAAAGCATCAAACTCTTTTTTAAACTCTTTTTCTGTAACACAATTTATCCAACTTATAATTTCTTCTCCAAATTTATCATTTAACTTATTTGTATCTCTTGCTTCATTGTATCTTATCTTTGATTTTAACATCTTAAGTCTTATTAAAGCCTTATCTTTATCGTTTTTAGCAATTTTTTCAATACTTTTAACTTCATTGTAAATATTTCTTATTTGACTTTTTGATAGACTTATTCGACAATCTAAAAACCAATAATCAGTTATTTTTTCAGCATAATAATCAAAAAGGCTTACATCTATATTACCGTTCTTTAAAAAACCTTCAAACTTTGGTTTTATGCCAATGTTTTGATCATTTTTAGAAAAATATTGTTTTTGATTAAGATTTCCCATATTTACTCCTTAAACATTAATTATAAAATTTTTATTTATTCTCTTGTTGCTTGCAAAGCATATTTTATTGCAATACCACCTCCTTTGTTTTCTATAATTTTTTTCAGTAAAAAATCTTCAAGTTCTTCCATCTTTTCTTTAACTTTTTCATCTTTAGTACTGTTTTTTTCATAGATATTTCTAACAAAGTAATACTTAAAAAGTGCCTTCCATTTTGCATTCTTTGAAGCATTTTTAACATCTTCAAAATCTTTTCTCATTTTAAATATTCTCAGCATTTTGTATATGAAACTTCTCGAGAAACCTGCAACATTATAATAATTCTTAATAAGTTCTTTACCATTTTTTATTGCATCGATAAAATCTGTCCAGTTCACCATTTCATTAAAATCTGATACATTAAATTTATCTTTTCTTGCCTTTACATTATGTAAATCTTGTTCACATACATCAGCCATATATAATGGTGGAGTTTTAGAGTTAAACATCCCGATTGCACATGAAAAATCTATAGATTCATTATTACATGTATATTTCTTAAAATATTCATAAAGTTTAATACTAAATTCTATTATTGCATCCCAACTTCCAATAAGAGTGAAATCATCTCCTCCAGAATAAACGACATATATCTTATCATTTAAGAAAAGTTCCTTTTCAATCAATTCTTTTATTTTTGTTTCTTCATTTAATTTTAATTCAATGACCTTATATTTTTCATTTTCATCTTTAATAATTTTTACAAGAACTTCGCTGAAAAAATAATCAAACATCCTACTGAGGTTTGCATAGCGAGATAAGGTCAATATATTTTCATTTTTTCTTTTTATTCCAAACCAAAATATAGCTCCAAGATCATTTACATCCCCTTTTAACATTGCAAGTTTCTTGCTACCAGTTGATTTTTCTGAGATTTCTTCAAATGTTAAAGGTTCAAAATTTTGGACTGGAACATGATAAGAATTTGCCCATCTAAGGCCAAATATATTTTTAGATGAATTGGTATCTAAAGAATATATCTGATAAATCTTATCTAGTTCTTTATTTTTTATATAATCATCAACTGGACTGTTTTCTCTAAAATCTATAAATAAATCTGGTAATAGATTAAATCTTGTAATCTTTTTTGTTAAAATAAAATGTTTTGTTCTTGTAAGCTCTTTTCCTATTTCAATTAAATTATTACAGACTTGACACAAAGTAGTTCTTTTATATATATTATCTTTTGCGTCTGCTTCTTTTTCCAAATCAAATTCTTTTTCATTTCCAGCAGTAGGTCTTTTCTCACATATCTGACATATTCTGAAATCTTCAGCCTTTTTATTTACAAGTTTTTCATATATTTCACTTAAAATATGTCCATTTTCTCTTAAAATTCTTTGTAATTTATTTAACTTTGATCTTTCCGATTTTTTTTCTATATCCTTTCTTACCTTATTTACATATTGTTTAATATTAAAGTCATCCAAAGTTAGTGGATCAGAGAGACTAAAAATAAAGTTAAGTTCTCCAAAATACTTTTCAAAAACACTTTCCTCTATTTCTCTTTTAATCTCATCTAGTTTTTTTAATATTGAATGATTATTTGGAATCAGCATCTGAAGATTTCCACCACCTTCAAAAAGGATATTTACTTGATCTAAACCAAGAGAATCTTTTATCTTTTGCGAAATTGCTTTAATCATAACGGATATTTCAAATGATTTTGCCCTCAGCATCTTTGCGCTGAAAGTCGTCTTTCTTATATCAAAAATGTAGTTTTGAATACCACTTACATCAACTTTCAGTAATCTTGCAAATTTTATATCTTTATTAATATCACTGTTTAATTTGTCTTCCCAATTGTTGTTATATTCATTTCTCAGGTATATGTATAATGTTGAAGCTATACTTGCAGTTGTATAAAGGTGATCATATAGACTTATATCTTTTGTTTCATCATTTGTTGCAGAAGGTAAGCACCATAGATATTTTTCTATAATTCTTAAAAGATTTGCTTCAAATAAGGTATAATTTTCTGAATTTATACTAGTATTATTACTTAAATATGTAGCATTGATCTCAGAAATAAAATTATTATATAAATCCTTGTAATTTTTTAATCCTGCTAAATTCGTTATCTTACCTTTATCACTTTCTGGATAAACATTTTTATAATTCAACTCTTTTAAACCATATAAACCAACAACTTCATTATACATTTTATCCCTTTTTTCATTTGATGAATTTTCAGAAAAATTAATAAGGGAAAATAATGAGTTTAAAGGAATATTCCTAAATTCTTTACTTTTGGACTCCTGTTCAGATTCTACCCTATCCATACCAGCAGAAGCTTGATCTGCTGCTGAGATTATCTTTTGAAATATCGTGTTTGGTCTATGATGCATAGCAGAAATCTCTTTTATAGAATCATAACTTTCAAAACAATTAAATATCTTTTTATTTTCATCAAAAAATTTCGCAGTATATCCGCTATGTATATAAGAAAAATAATTGTTATTATCAACGCAATAATTAACTTCATAATCATTTTCAAGTTTATCAGTATCATTTGCTCTTTGATAAAATTTTCCGATGTCATGTAAAAGTGCTGCAATAACTATTTCTTGTAAATTTGGAACCTTAAACTTTACTTCCATCTGCTCCCCCATCTATTTATTTTCTTAAACTTCCTATCCTTTATTTTTTTGTTTTTTATTAGTTTTTTATTAGTTTTTTATTAATGCTTTTTCCAATAAAAATACCTTTCACATAAATTTCTTCTTTTAATAATTGCTTAAAAATGGCTATTTTTAGGCAAAAATAGCCATTTTTAAGCAAAAAAATATTAATCTTCTTAAGCAACATTTTAAGCAATACTTTAAGTGCTTAGTCTTTCCTTTTTTACTTCTACTTTGCCAAAACCGAATGCAGTATTCTTTCCTATATGAAAAAGGCTAACCCCATCAATCATATCTATCATGCTTTTAGAAAACCTTCCCTCAAGTCTTATGTTGCCTAGAAATCCTCCCAAAAGCATTACAGTACCTTGCTTTGCAGAGTATCTACTTGACTCTTTCCAGACAAGTTTCCTTTCCAAGACTTTTATATATGGTTCTTGTAGGAATTTTTTTTCGTAGGAAAATGGAATATAATTATGCCCATAAAGTTCAGTTAAAATCCTCATCCTTCTCGCAGCACTGTTAATAACATGAAAACCATCGACAGGTTCAGATATTGTCCCTTTTTCAACATATCTAAATGGAGTCAGAAACTTTATTTCCATATTATACTTATCCAAAGTATCATCAAGATCGCTTTCCCATTTTTCGATATATGGAGAAAGTCTTATTGAATCCCCAGAAGGATAGTAAGTTTCTATTTTTGTCTCTATGGATGTTATTGTATACTTCTTTCTTTCTTTAAACAACCCGTCTTTTCCGGCGTTATATAGTGCAGTGAAAAAATATGAAAAGGATGGGATAGCAAGTTCACAAACTACAACCTCGATGATAAAATCTCTTAAATTCCCATTATCTGGATCATCTATAAAGAAAACAGAGCCGTCTGGTTTATGAATACTCATAACATAAGGATGAGTACCAGAACTTCTACCCTTTAACTCGACACTTTCAAACTTTATAGGAGTCTCAAAAAGAATAGCATAAGCACAAGAACCAGATAAAGTGCAATCTTTGCATTGTAAGCTTCGCCTGATACAGCAAAGACTATGAAGATGTTTACCAATAACACTTCTAAATATGAAGTTTGGTTCAGCCCCGAAAAATATTGGATCGACAAAATGAATGAAAAACCTATATTTTGTGTACAAAATCTCCATTACCTTAACCTCAGGTCTTTAAAATTTTTGTATATAAGACTATTTTAATTTTTAATACTTTTTTAAATAATTGCAAGCAATGTTTTAAAAAATACAAAAATTTTTAATATTTTTTCCACTATTTTTACCAAACAGCACAAAAATTCAAATTATTAAAATTAACTTATTTACTATTTATAATGATTAGACAAATAAAAAGATTGTTTCTTACAAAATTTCTTGAAAATTTTAGGTTAAAAATAAAAATAGATTGAAGATAACAATAGAAAAAAAAAAGGTCGCCTCTTTTTGGAGACGACCTTAAAAATTAAAAAAATATGGGTTTACAAAAATATAAAGGTTCTATACATTTAAGAACCAAAAGCAATTCTGAAACCTAATGTCATGGTATAGTTTGAAAAATCGAAGGCTGGACCTGGTATAAGGTTTCCAACATATTGATAACCAACATAAAAAAACAACTCGGCAAAAAAAGCCAATCTTAAACCTAATTCTACGGTGAATTCATTATATAGGGCAAAGTAACCCTCTGTTTCGGATACTCCAATCCCTCCTAAACCAAACCACCAGATGATATCAAGCTCTAAAACATATGTATTTATAAGCTGAAAACCAGAAACAAAACCACCAAAGCCACCTGCAAAACCATCCCCGCCAGTATAGATGGACTCATTCAATATAGCTAAACCAAAACCACCTATTATATAATTCCCAAGAATACCATAACCATAGCCACCATAGTAATTTAGTGGATTTGAATTTGAAGGAAGAAATTTTAACAAATTTTGCTGTTTACTTACACCGAAAAAGATACCACCAGCTCCAATATCAAATGCATAGCAATTCAAAGCCGATAGCATCAATAAAAAGATCAAAAGAAGTAAAATAAAAAAAGGTACATATTTAGAAATTTTCATAGAAAGTCTTTTTGAGTTCATCATTTTCTCCATAAAAAAAATAATTATATAAAAAAATAATACCAAAGAATCTCATAAAAATATGCAATCAAAGAAAATTGCTAAAAAATTATTAATAAATAATCATATTATTTAATAACTCGCTTTTAAATTATTTCAACCAAAAATTATTTAAATATTGCAAATTTTACCTTAATAACTATTTTAAAAAAAATCATTTGAAGATGAAGAAAAAAACTAACTTTTTCGATCATAAATCGGTACTGATAACCCTATCCATTTGCATAATAATAATATTATTAATACTTGGTCTTTCATTCCCCAAAGGGATTACTGGGATAAAACCATTAAAAACAGTTACTTACATAGTACAACAAAATATATTAGAATTTCAATACACAGAATCTTCAAAACCATCCAATCTTTTTAAGATTTTTATCATTTTACTTATTGTCTTAACCATCATATATCTTGTACTTAACCCATCTAAAGCTGTTGCATATATTTTTGCTACAATTTTTTTAATATCTTTTTTCTTAATAATCCCTAAAATAATAGAGTTTTTGGAACAAACTGAAAAACTAAAACAGATTACCATTGACAAGAGTGCGCAGAATATAAACTTGGGCAACAAAGAGGATAGTGAAAATAAACTAGAAGTTTTACCTTATGAACATAATGAAAATAAAAGCAGCTATAAGCTACTTTATATCATTCTCTATTTTTTTCTTTCTGCTATTACACTATTTGTAGTTTTAATCTTTTTGATAAATGTTATAAAAAGGATTATTTTTGAAATAAAAGAAGGTAAGTTTGGGTTTTACTGTTTCAATAAAAGATCGAAAAAGACTCTAATAAATGAAATCAGTAATGTAATGAATGACACAATAGATTTGATTGATACTAAAAATAATATTAGAGATGCGATAATAAATTGCTACCTTGCTCTTTTGTACAGTGTAAAAAAGTATGCAAAAAAGATAAAAGACCCAAGTTTGACATGTAGAGAGTTTGAACCAGTATTACTTTCTTTAGGTCTTGATATTTCTGATATAAATACCCTAACTATATATTTTGAAAAGGCTAAATATTCGAATAGTATTATTCAGAATAATGAAAAAGAGATTGTAATGAATAGTCTTAAAAATTGTGTGATCAAACTAAAAAAAATGATATAGTGTTTGGAAAGTAAAGACTAAGGCGGATAAAATTAGATAAATAAAAAAGAGTAAAAAAATAGATAAACTGGTACAAAAAACTAAAGCAATAGTTATAAAAAAAATAGATAAATAGTAAAGTAAATAGATAAAAAAGAATAAGATAAGAATATATAGTTCTTAAAGCAAATAGATAAAAGAAAAATAGATAAAAAACAATAAGAGAAAAAATAATATGATGATTATTTCTTACATTGATCCAAGAACAATTGCCTTTACTCTTTACTATCTTTATATAATGGTCTGTGTCGCTTCACTCGTGACTTTACTGATCTACCTGCCATTTTACTTAAAAAGAACCGATGAAGAAGATAAAAAAAGGAAAAAAATAAGATTCAATTATCTTGAAAATCTCTTTTGGCAGATTGAATTTGCTAAAAAAAGTAAATATTATAGGGGAAATATTGCTGGACTTTTAGCGAAAGGATTTGCTTTTAAGTCTGGCTATCCACTTGCCACATATGGCCAAATCTCAGAACTCATAAAAGAGGATAAGATAGATATTCCAAATGAAGTTAAAGATTTTATTATAGAAGCTGCTGAATTTTATTCTTCCTTTTCTGATTCTGATATATATGATTCATTTTTATCAAAACTATTAAAATCGCTAACAAAAAAGAAAAATTATATTGACCAAGAAAAGCAGTTAGAAAGAGCAATAGAATTGCTATTTAAAAAGTTTAATGGCTAAGATAAAATAATAAGTTTGTCTTGATTTGAAAAAGATGATTTGAAAAATTAAAAGATATCAATATGAATTAAAGAGAGGATAAAATGGATTTTAAAAGAATCAGTGAAGCCAAAGATGAGATTTTGAATGAACTTACAAAGGCGATTGTTGGTAAAAAAGACACAATAGAGATGCTTTTAGCGACATTTTTGGCTGGTGGACATGTTCTTTTCGAAGATTTCCCTGGATTGGGGAAGACTTTAATTGCAAGAAGTCTTGCGTCTGTTCTTGGTCTTGAATTTAAAAGGATTCAATTTACTCCAGATTTACTCCCTCAAGATATAACAGGTACATTTGTCTATGATAAGGATAAAAAAGAGTTTGTCTTTAGAGCAGGACCTATTTTTACTCAGATACTATTGGCAGATGAAATAAATAGAGCCTCAGCAAGAACTCAATCTGCTCTTTTAGAGGCAATGCAAGAAAACCAGGTAACTATTGAAGGACAAACTATGCCCTTAAAAAAACCTTTTATTGTCATAGCAACTCAAAATCCGATAGAATACGAGGGAACATTCCCTTTACCTGAGGCTGAGTTAGATAGATTCGCCATAAAAATATCTGTTAACTATCCTACATTTGAAGAGGAACAAAGGATCTTACAGCTTAGAAGAGAAAGAAAGCAAGATGAAGTCTTCCTTAAAAAAATATTGAGTGAAGAAGAATTTTTAAAGATGCAAAAAGCGATTGAAGATGTTTATATAGATGAAAGCATCGAAAAATATATTGTTTCTATAATATTTGCCACAAGGCAAGACTCAAGCATAACAGTTGGCTCAAGTCCAAGAGGTTCGCTTATGCTATATAAAATAGCAAGAGCCTATGCTGCAATCTGCGGTAGAGATTATGTAATACCAGATGATGTTAAAAAATTTGTAATCCCTGTTCTATCTCATAGAATAATGCTTGATCCATCTTTATGGCTTAGAAAAGACGCTTCTATAGATGTTTTAAATAGATTAACAAAAAATATAGCAGCTCCCATAGGCAAATAAGGAAATAGAATTGGAAAGATTTTCACAGTTTATTATTCTTTTCTTTTTTATATTCTTTTTAGCTATCTCTCTTGTTACTTTTAATTCTGACTTTATCGCAATAAGTCTCTTTTGTTTCATTATTTTTGCCTTAGATATATTTATATCATTTTACTTTGATAAAATAAATATTGAGTGTGAAAGAAAGATATATCTAATAGAGAATAATCAAAAAATACAACTTAAAAATAACAGATTTGAAAACAATCAAATAGCACAGATTGAAACTAATATTTTTATAAAATTTAATAGTTCCTTTTCCTTTATTCCGTTTTATATAAAAATAAAAGAAAAATTACCAGATAGAATAACCCTTATTGAAGATGAACAGGAAAGTGATAAAACTGAAATAAATAATAAAGTCAAAAAAAATAAAAAAATAGAAAAAAGTGATAAAGTCGAAACTGGATTTTTTGTATCTTCAAAATCATCAAAAAAAATGTACAATTCACAAATAAATTCCTCTTCCTTTAATTATTCCTATAAAGTCAAAGTTAGAAGAGGTCAATATGATCTTGAACCAATAAGGCTTAAAATTTTTAGTCCTCTTTTTCTTTCATCAAAAGTCTTAGAATTAAAGGCTAATCTTTCTTTTTATGCTATCCCAGACGAAACCATAGATATCGATCTTCCAGTAAGAAGTAAAAAGCTGTTGATTTATGCTGGACTAATACCATCTAAAAAACCAGGGGTTGGATTAAACTTTTTCGATGTTAGACAATACTATGAGGGAGATAAATTAAATACCATAAACTGGAAACATTCAGCAAAAGAAAATCAACTTTATGTAAATGAATTTGAAAAAGAATCAAACACAGACATTTCAATAATAGTGGATTGCAGAAATAATCCAAATACCTATTCAGTCTCAGATGATATATTTGAAAAAGGGATTGAAGCAGCATATACGATAGCAAAGTCTATGTTAAAATCACAAAATAGAGTAAGTATTTTACAGTTTGGTTCCTTCTTTAACTATGTTAAGCCTGGCTATGGTAAGGTTCAACTTGAAAGGATAACTTTGGCTTTAAGTAGCTTAAAGATAAGTGATCAGCAGGATTTTTGGGAACTAGATAACATACCTACTTCTATAATACCTTCTGGAAGCCTTGTTTTTCTGATAACCCCTCTTTCTGAAGATGATATCCCTCATATTATTCGATTTCATCAAAGAAAGTACAGATTTGTAATAATAGCTTTAGATATAGTTGAATATCTTTATAGCAAGATGGATAATAGCCAAAAAGAAAAATACAATAAAGCATATATGCTTGCAAGTTCTTTGCGTAAAATGACTATTGAAACGGCAAAAAAAGCTGGGGCAGTAGTTTTGAATTACAACTGCCTAGAACCTTTTAGTAATTTTATAAAAGAAAATTCATACTATCTTAAAGAATTGACAAGAAAAGCTGGAAGGATATGAAATATTTCACATTTCATTATTTTAGTTATATCATTTTCTCACAAGTAATGCTTTATCTATTTTCATTATTATTCGCCTTTTTCTCTTTGAGAGAAAATAAGATATTTAAGATTTTTTACCTGATTCTACTAAATTTTATAATATTTTCAGATATTATTTTTTATTTTTCTACAGATATAAACTCTGTAAAAATATTTAGTCTTTTTAGCATAATAATCTGCTTAGATACATTTCTTATTATTAATTTTTTTAATATATCTTCCCAACAGAATATACCCTCTCCCCAAAAAGAAAGTAATATTACGAAAAGTTTAGTAAAAAGAAGAAACGATTTTTTCCAAAAAGGTTTTTTTCATCTTCTTTTGATATTGTTCTTTTTTAATATATTAACCTTAGCTCTGTATCTTTCATTTAAATATCTTTCATTTTCAATTAACTTTTTCATAATAATAATAATTACATTCCTACTTACTATTTTACTTTTCAGATTCTTTGAAAATGTTAAAAAGTTAAAAGAGAAAAAAGAATAAATTTTAGTATTAAGTAAAAAACCAGAAAGGATGCTTATGGAAAAAGATATAATCCTTGAATTAATTAAGAATGAACTTACAAGAACGACTGGTTGCACGGATCCGGGGGTAATCTGTTATGCCGTAGCAGTCGCTAAAGAAAATCTTGGTGAAGTTCCAGATAAGATCGATTTAAAGTTAAGTTTAAATATCTTTAAAAACGCTGTAAATGTAGGCATACCAGGTACTGGTGAATCTGGTATAGAACTTGCAGCAGCTTTGGGAGCAGTTAGTGAAAATTCAAATGCCAAACTTAGCATTCTAGAATCTGTCACCCCAAAGATGATTGAAGAAGCTAAAAGTCTTGTTAACAAAAGAATCATAAGTGTAAAATCACTTTTCCCTGAAAATATAAAAGAGGGATTGACCCCCAAAGAACTTTTATATATAGAGGTAAATGTTTTTAAAGGTTCAGATAGCGTTAAAGTAGTTATTCATTCAGATTATACAAATGTTGCATTGATCGAGAAAAATAAGAAGATCATTTTTGAAAATGAGGAAAATATATCTTCTAAAAGTAGGATGAATATAAAGAGTGAGAAATTTTCAGATCTTGTAAATACAATACTTTCAATGGAATCTAAAGATTTTGAGTTTCTTTTGGATGCTGCAAAAGTAAACTTTGAAGCTGCAGAAAAAGGACTTTCAGATAGAAATACAATATTTGGTAAATCTATTTTCGGTATAAGTCACTGTGCCATTGCAAATGAACTTAGACCTGTAGCCTGCTGCACCGCAAAATCTGTTGAAACTTATACAGCAGCAGCTGGCGAGGCAAGGATGATTGGCTTAAAGGTTCCAGTTATCGCTTTAACTGGTAGTGGGAATCAAGGGATTACCGCACTTGTAGGAGTATACAGCGCAAGTTTGAAGATTAACCCATCAAAAGATGTTTTACTTCAAGCTCTTGCAATATCCGCAATATCCACAATACTTTTCAAAAGCTATCTTGGAAGATTAACAACAATTTGTGGCTGCGCAGTAGCTGCCTCTGTTGGTGTCTCAGCTGGAGTAGTGCATCTTCTTGGTGGTAAAATAGAGGATATGGTAAATGCCATGCATTCAGTCATAGGAACCTTTGCAGGGATGATCTGCGATGGAGCCAAGGTTTCCTGTGCCTATAAACTTTCAGCTGCTGCAAGCTCAGCCGTTGAATATGCATACTTTGCAATGAATGGAGCCTTTGTCCCAAAAGGTGATGGAATAGTTGGTTACACCATAGAACAAACACTTGAAAATCTGGCGACATTAAACAATATTGGAATGGTAGAGACAGATCGAATAATAGTAAAAATCATGGAAAAAACATTAAAAGAAAAGTTGTAGTCCTATACTTCGACAATAATAACTAAGATAAATGGATCTCTCGCTATTTCCTCGTTGAAATATTTTTTTAACTCCCTCTTTATCCTCTTTTTAAGGTCATCCCAACTATTTGAACCATCTATTATCCATCTATTCACAACCTGATTTGATATATCTTTTGCCTTTTCAAGAAGATGCTCAGAGTTATCTATAAGGACAAAGCCTCTTGAAATCACTTCAATAGGGCTTGCTAAAGCCGCTTCTTTCGTAAGTGTGACAACAACTGCGACAGTTCCATCTTCAGCAAGCTTTTGTCTTTCTTCTATAACAATATCTGAAATATCACCTATCCCTTTACCATCTATAAAGATATTTTCCGGTTCAATATTACCACTAACATGTATATTTTGATCTTCAACCTCTAAGATATCCCCATTTTTTAGTAAGAATATATTTTCTGATGGTATCCCAACGGTTTGAGCGGTGCTAGCATGAATAGATAAATGTCTATATTCTCCATGTATTGGAACAAAATACTTCGGTCTTGTAAGATGTATCATTATCTTCTGCTCTTCTGTATAAGCATGCCCAGAGACATGAATATCGTCAGATTCCGACTGAACAACAGTTGCTCCAAGTTCATATAGCTTATTGATATTCTTAAAAACAAGATGCTCATTGCCAGGTATTACTGAGGATGCGAGCAGTACAAGATCTCCTTTCTCAACTTTTATCTGCTTATGTCTATTTTCTGCCATTCTTGTCAAGACAGACATCGGCTCGCCTTGAGTCCCTGTGACTATGCAAACCACCTTCGATGGGGGAAATTTTTTTAAATCTTCAAGTGGATGAAAAAAGTTTCTCTCAAAATTTATATATCCAAGTTGTTTTGCTATTTCTATATTTTTTTCAAGAGAAAATCCAGTAACAAAAACTTTTCTATCGTATTTTTTAGCAACGTCGAAAATCTGCTGAATCCTATGAATATTTGAAGCAAATGTTGCAGCAATTATCTTTCCTTTGGCTTTAGTAAAATAATAATCTAAGTTTTCAACTACTTCTTTTTCGGAATTTGAAAATCCTTTCCTCTCGGAGTTTGTGGAATCCGACATCAAAAGTAAAACTCCTTTTCTTCCTAAATCCGAAAGAGTATGATAATCAAAGATCTTATTATCTACTGGAGTATTGTCTATCTTAAAATCACCAGTATGAACGATGTAGCCCAAATCTGTCTTTATGGCTATCCCAACCGCATCAGCAATCGAGTGATTCACTCGAAAAGGCATAAATTCAAAATCATCACAATTGTAGAATCTATCTGGATGTATCTCAACCATTTTTGGTAAGTTACTTTGATTTACAAAATTTCTCTTTTCTGTTATCCTTGCTTTTATAAGTTCTAATGTTAGTTTTGTTCCAAAGATAGTTATAGAAGGAAATTCCTTAACAAGATAAGAAATCGCCCCGATATGGTCTTCATGACCATGAGTTACGATAAGTCCCTTAAATTTAATTCTATTGCTTCTAAGATAGTTAAAATCTGGTATAACAAAATCGATACCATACATTTCGACAGTAGGAAATTGTAACCCAGCATCAATAGCAATAATTGACCGCTCACTTTCAAAAAGTGTCATATTTCTTCCGATTTCACCAAGCCCACCTACTGGTATTATTCTAAGTCCCATATTATATTTTCTTCTCCATTTTTTTATTTTTCTATTTTAATTTTGCATCTTTATTATAATTATAAGTTTTAATTATAAATTTTTTAATTTTTATCTTTAGATAATAGTTTTTTCTTTCTTATACGTGGAAATTTTACTAAGATAAATGATAAAAGTCAAATCTTCTTGTTTTGCAAGTTTTACAAAAATTTAATCTTTATATAATAATCTTTTTATAATACTTTATAATACTCTTTTTTTATAGTAATTTTTTTATAGCAAATAATGAAATTATTACTTCTAATTAAACTCTTTTGAACTAAGATAGTATTTCCCTTGCTCATCCATTTTGACAAGTCTAACCTTGACTCTATCGCCAACTTTGAATCTTCCATCAATCGATTCTATTCTTTCCTTTGATACTTCACTTATATGAAGCATACCCACGATCTTAGGAACAAACTCGACAAGAACTCCATAAGGTAAAAGCTTTTTAACGACACCTGTATAGACTTCATTCAATTTTGGATTTGGATCTATGGTATTTTGAATCATCTGAATTGTTTGCTCCAAAAGTTCCTTATCTTTATTGGATATTACGACTTTTGCATCGGCTTCTACGCTTATATCACTTCCAGTTTCAGAAATGATGCTTTTTATAACCTTTCCACCAGGACCGATTAATGCTCCAACCTTTTCCTCATCTATCTGCATTATATGAATCTTTGGAGCCTTATCTGAAACTTTACAAGGTATATCTTTCACGGCATTTTGCATTATATTTAATATATGCATTCTTCCTTTTTTAGCTTGTTCTAGAGCCTTTTCAAAAATTTCAAAAGTAATCCCTTCTATTTTTATATCCATCTGAAATCCAGTTATTCCCTTTTCTGTCCCAGCAACCTTAAAATCCATATCTCCAAGATGGTCTTCCATCCCCATGATATCTGAGAGAACAGCGTATCTATCCTTCTCTTTGACAAGTCCCATAGCAATACCTGCAACAAGTCTTGGAAGAGGCACACCAGCAGAGTATAAGGACAGAGAAGTACCACAGACAGTTGCCATAGAACTTGAGCCATTTGATTCAAGTATTTCAGAAACTGTTCTAATAACATAAGGAAAACTATCATATTCTGGAAGCATTGACTCAATGGATCTTTCAGCTAAATGTCCATGTCCTATCTCTCTTCTTCCAGGAGCACCATATTTGCCTGTTTCCCCTACAGAGAAAGGAGGGAAATTATAGTGTAGCATAAATCTTTTTGAAAGTTCCCCCTCTATATTATCTAAAACCTGTGCATCGCTTATCGAACCAAGAGTTGTAACAACCAAAGCCTGAGTCTCTCCTCTTGTAAAAAGAGCAGAACCATGAGTATCATTGAAAAGATTTATTCTGATTGTAATGGGTCTTATTTCATCAACTTTTCTTCCATCTGGTCGAAGCCCTTCTGTTAAAATGCTTTCTCGCATAAGATTTTTTGTAATACTATCAAAGTAATCATAGTACATTTGCTGAAAATCATCTTCGACATTTTCTTCATCTTCAACAAGCCCTTCCTTATCAATATCTTCAAGTAAGTTATTTTTCTTTTCTAAATTAGCATTTTCTTTAATACCAATCTTTTTTTCTTTATATTGTTCCTTAATAAGGGGATAATATTTTTGTTTTACCTTTTCAATAGCTTCATCTCTAGCAAGTTTATCGTAGATAAAAAGAGCTTGTTTTAGCTCAGCTTGTACATTTTTCCTTATTACATCACTTAAAATTGTATTATCCTCTTCCTCTTCAACCTTTATCTTTTCTTTTCCAACTTCCTTAACTATCTCATTTATCCCTTGAACGATCTTTTGTATCTGGTTATGAGCAAATTTACATGCTTCAAGTAAAATCTTCTCATCTACCTCTTTTCCAGCACCTTCAACCATGGTTATAGCATCATATGTGCCAGCTACAACAATATCTAAATCCGCTTTTGCGATATCCTCAAGTCTCGGATTTATGACAAATTGATTATTTAAATATGCTACTCTAACAGCACCAATAGGTTTCAAAAATGGAATGTCTGAAATCGCAAGTGCAACGGATGATGCGTTAATGGCAAGAATATCTGGAGTATGAACCTGATCTGAAGCTAAAGTATACGATACAACCTGAACCTCTCTTGTAAATTTCTTTGAAAAAAGTGGTCTTATAGGCCTATCTATAAGCCTTGAAACTAGTATTTCTCTATCTGAAGGCTTTCCCTCTCTTTTTATAAATCCTCCAGGGATCTTTCCTGCAGCATATGCCTTTTCAAAATAATGAACCGTAAGAGGGAAAAAATCCTGTTTTGAGTCAGCTCCCATAACAGCAGCAGATAAAACAGCTGTATCGCCAAAACGAGCCAGTGTTGCACCATTTGCCTGTCTTGCTATAGTACCTATTTCAAATATAAATTTTCCACCATCAAGTAAAATTTCGAATTCTGTCTTCATAAATTTATTTCCTTAATAAAATTTTCTAAATCAATTAATTATCTAAAGCTTTCTTAAATAGATTTCTTCAATATCTTTGTTCAATCATAAGATAAAAATTATGTTGATTATTATAAAAATCAAGATTTATTTTGAATCTTTTCACGAACTTTCAACGCCAATATTTATATGCAATAAAATCTTAATAAACTTAAAAATTTAATAAAATTCTAATAAATTAAAATATATAAAAAATAAACCCCTCCTTTTATTAAAAAAGAAAGAGGGGTATAAAAATTATTTTCTAAGGTTAAGCTCTTTAATAAGGTCTCTATATCTTGTAATGTCTTTATTTTTAAGATATTCGAGTAATTTTCTTCTCTGTCCAACAAGTTTTAAAAGCCCTCTTCTAGAAGAATGATCATGTTTATTATTTTGAAGATGATTTGTTAAATTATTTATTCTTTCTGTTATAAGAGCAACCTGAACTTCGATTGAACCTGTATCTTTTTCATTTTTGCCAAATTTTTTTATAACATCTAGTTTGCTTTCATGAGTAATAGGCATTGTTAATTTCTCCCACTTCTTTTCATAAACAAATAACTAATTTTGAAATTTGTCAAGAAAAGTTGAAATAAAAAACTTTCCTGAAAAAATATATTTTACCTTTCCTGTTTGAATTATATTAAAATCTTCTCCTATAAAAACTTTTAACCTTCCACCTGGCATAAAAACTTCAACTTCTTTATCTACAAGACCCTTTTTGAAAGAAGTTGCAGCTGCTGCACAGGCACTTGAACCTGAGGCAAGAGTATAACCACTGCCTCTTTCAAATATTTCTATTTTGATGCTTTTTGGATTTAAGACCTCGACAAACTGAACATTTGTTTTGTTCGCAAATGCGTTATTTGTTTCAATGCTTTTACCATAATTTTTTGCAAGACTTTCATCTACCCTATCTACCATTATGACAAAGTGAGGATTACCTATGGATAGATAAGTTCCTCTGAATTTTATTTTTTCTTTTTCATTCATCTGGTTATACGCTATAACTTCTAACTCGTCTTCATAAAATTCTATCTTCCCCATCTCTATGCTTATTGTCTTATCATCATTAAAAATGGATCTTACTATCCCACCATTTGTATTAATTTCAATAGATTTTCCATCCAATTTTTCATCTATCCCTTTACACTTTTTAAAATAACCTTTATCTAAGAGATACTGACTAAAAATTCTAAGGCCATTCCCACTTTTTTCAGCCTCAGATCCATCCGAATTGAATATTCTAACAGATATTGATTTTCCCTTTCTCAAAGATTTACTTAAAAATTTACCGAAAGGTAAATTTAAATATTTTCCTAAATATCTATTTAAAGGTCTTTCGAAAATAGGTCCTAAAAGTATACCATCTGCACCAATGCCAAAGTTTCTGTTGCAAATATTTTCTATAATTTTTGAATCTGGCTCAAAATCATTTTCATTGGGATCTATAACTATGTAATCATTCCCCAAAGCAGAATACTTAAAAAAATTAATCTCTTTTTCTCTCATTTTCTCTTTTTATTTAATATTTGTCCAAATAATATTTGTCCAAAATTTATTTAATATTTTTTTAATATTTTTTTTCATTACTATTTTCAATATCTATACATTTCACTCTTATAAGGTCCATCTATATTTACACCTATATATTTTGCCTGCTTTTCACTAAGTTTTGTAAGTTTAGCGCCCAACTTTTCAAGATGAAGTCTTGCAACTTCTTCATCTAGATGCTTTGGAAGGCAAAAAACATCTATTTCATGTTTATTTGTAAATAGTTCAATCTGTGCAAGAACCTGATTTGAAAATGAGCAACTCATAACAAATGAAGGATGCCCTTGAGCACATCCCAAATTTACAAGTCTTCCTTCTGCAAGCAAAATTATACAATGCCCATCTTCAAATTCAAACTTATCTACCTGAGGTTTTATGGTTGTTCTTTTAATGTTAGGGTAATTTATGAGTCTATCTACCTGAATCTCATCGTCAAAATGCCCAATATTACAAATAATTGCACCATCTTTCATTTTAAGCATATGCTCGAGTGTTATAACATCACAATTTCCAGTTGCAGTGACATAAATATCTGCATAACTAAGAGTATCTTCAACAGTCAAAACATTGTAACCTTCCATAGAAGCTTGCAAAGCGCATATAGGATCTATTTCTGTAACAATTACCTTCGCACCAAATCCTCTCATAGATTGAGCGCAACCTTTACCAACATCACCATAGCCGCAAACAACGACTGTCTTACCTGCGACCATGACATTTGTAGCCCTTTTTATACCATCTGCCAAAGATTCCCTACAACCATAAAGGTTATCAAACTTGCTTTTTGTAACCGAATCATTGACATTTATGGCTGGGAAAAGCAAACTACCCTCTTTTTTCCTCTCATATAATCTATGAACCCCAGTTGTTGTCTCTTCAGAAACGCCTCTAATCTTTTTTGCAATATTTGTCCATCTTTTTGGATACTTTTCAATCTCGTCGACAATAAGCCTTTGCATTATGGCAAGTTCTTTATTTTCACTTGAAATCTTTGGTATTTTACCTGTTTTTTCAAACTCTTTTTCCAATCTTACAGCTTCATGGACAAAAAGTGTTGCATCCCCTCCATCATCGACTATTAGATCTGGTCCTTCTGTTTCTGAAAATAAAAGTGCCTGTTTGGTGCACCACCAGTATTCTTCCAAGGTCTCCCCTTTCCAGGCAAATACAGGTACCCCTCTTTTAGCAATTGCAGCTGCTGCATGGTCTTGAGTGGAAAAAATATTGCATGAAGCCCATCTAACAGATGCTCCAAGATCGATCAATGTCTCTATCAGCACTGCAGTTTGCAAAGTCATATGTAAAGAACCGGATATCTTTGCACCACTAAGTGGTTTTTTACTAGCATATTTTTTACGAATAGCCATGAGCCCGGGCATCTCTTTTTCAGCAAGTTCTATCTCAAGCCTTCCCCAGTCTGCTAAAGAGATATCTTTCACCTTATAATCCATTTTCCCCTCCATTTTATTCTATATTTTATTCTATATTTTATTCTAATTAACTTTTTCGAGTTTTCTTACAAAAATAAAATATAAGTTTTTGGTATTATGATCAATTGAAATATCTTTTTTTTAAAAATAATTACAAGAAAAATTTTATTGTATTTTCTTAAATATTTCTTAAAATTGTTGAAGAAGTATTGGAGGTTTTTGTGCTTAAAAAAAGGGTTGAAGGGATAAAGATAAAAAGTGGTGCAGAGACTTATTATAATTATATCTCAAAAGATATTGGTGTCTTTCTGATTCATGGCTTTACTGGTTCTCCAGCAGAGATGATCCCTTTTGCAAAGAGATTTGAAAGCAAAGGTTTTTCTGTATATTGTCCAAGACTTGCAGGACATGGAACAGATATAAAAGATTTCGTTAATACCACAGTCGATCAGTGGTATCAAAGTGCATTTGATCAGTATCTTGAATTCAAAAGCAAGGTAAAAAAAACATATATTGTAGGTCTTTCTCTTGGTGGTCAAATTGCAACATACCTTTCTTACATAGTTGGATGTGAAAAACTCGCCCTTTTTTCAACTCCCTATGATCTACCAGATCCAAAGATGAAATACGCAAGAGCGATTTCGATCCTTATAAAAAAAATAAAGAAAAAAGAAGAAAAACCATCTGTTTTCCTTGAAAAAGCAAGAACCCAAATGGTAAATTATAGCGACTCTCCCTACCACTATACTAAACCGATCTATCAACTTTATAAAAGTTTCAAGTTTTTTCATTATTACATAAGGAAGACCAATGTCCCGATTTTTATAGCTCAATCTGAGCTTGACCCTGTTTCTTCATTTAAGTCCCCTCAAAAAATATTCAATAAATCCAAATCTTCTAAAATAAAACAGATGAAGTACTTAAAAAAATCTTCCCATGTAATAACTCTCGATTATGAGGCAGATGAACTATTTTCAATGACTCATGATTTTTTCTTGACAAATTAAAGAACTAAGTATTTTTAAGTGGATTTAAATAACTTAATATATTTTTAAGGATATAAATATGGCAGTACCAAAAAAGCGTCCTTCTCATGCGAGAACATTTAGAAGAAAAAGAGCAAATGAAAAAAGAGAACTTGTAACTGTTGGAGTTTGCCCAACATGTGAATCCCCAGTATTACCACATCATGCATGTCCTTCTTGTGGCCATTACAAAGGCAAAGAAGTAAAACCAGTTTTAGAAAAGGAAAAGAAAGCAAAAAAAGAAAAGAAATAGTTTATTGCATTTTTAAAACTCAACAAAATGCAGCTTAAGTATAATGTCGATTTGCATTATACTTAAGCTGCATTTTATTTTAATCTTTTAATAATTTTTAAGTTTAGCCTTTATTTTTTTAGGAAAGTAATATTATAGTGATAAGAGTTTTCTATAGATTTTTTATTATAATTATTTAGTAAAGGTTTTTATGAAAATAGCAGTAGATGTAATGAGTGGAGATAATCCTGCAGAAGAGCTAATAGAAGGTGTTTGCAGGTATATTTCTAAATTCAAAGATGAAGTTATTATTATTGGTGATGAAAAAAGGATAAAGAAAAAGCTTCTCCTTCATCCTTTTGAGAAAAAATATATAGAAATAATTCATACCGATCAAATTATCACAATGAATGACAGCCCTACCGAGGGTTACAAAAAAAAGAAAAATGCCTCTGTTACAGTTGCTGCAAGACTAGTCAAGGAGAAAAAAGCAACTGGATTCTTCTCCCCAGGCAATACTGGTGCGGCTCTTGTTGCATCTTTATTCGAGATAGGGAAAATTAAAAATATATCAAGACCGGCAATAGCTGCCGTTTTACCAAGTTTAACTGGTTCTACAATTCTTATTGATGCTGGTGCAAATGTCGATTGTAAACCTCATTTCATTTTCGAATTTGCCATTATGGCTTCAGTTTTTTGCAAAAATGTATTGAAGATTGAAACTCCAAGAGTTGGCTTATTAAGTAATGGTGAAGAAGATGAAAAAGGTAATGAATTATCCTTAAAAGTATTTTCATTACTTAAAGATAATGGATACAATGGCAAAATGTTTCAATTTGTAGGTAATGTCGAAGGATACGACCTGTTTAATGGAAGTGTCGATATTGTAGTAACAGATGGTTTTACTGGCAATATAGCATTAAAGACAGCTGAAGGTGTTTCAAAAATAATCTTTAAGATACTGAAAGAAGAGATACAGAAAAGTTTTATCTCAAAAATTGGCGCATTACTCTTAAAATCATCTTTTAGAAAACTTAAAAAAAGGATAGATGTAAATGAATATGGTGGAGCCCCTCTACTTGGAATAGATGGAAATGTAATAATAGGTCATGGCGCTTCAAATGCAAAGGCGACTTATAACGCTTTAAAAACTTTAAGATATATGGATCAATTCAAACTTCATTATCATCTTGAAGAAGCCTTTTCAGAAAAAACTCAAACTAATAAACATAACTAATAAACATAACTAATAAACATAACTAATAAACATAATTAATAAACTCAAACTAACAAATATAACTAACAAACTAAATTAACAAGCTTAAATAACAAAATTAAATAATAAAATTAAATAATAAATCTAGTCAAAAATTGAGATTCAAAATAGTAGTAAAAATCAGATTAAAAAATAAGATTAAAAGAATTATAAAAAATTTTTGTTGATTATTTTTTTTATTTTTGTATTTTCTGTTTGACCAGGTGGTTAATAAAATTTGTTATATAAAGTTGTAAACTGTTAACCCCTTTATTTTTGGAGTAAATAATGAAAGTATTTATTTTCCCAGGTCAGGGTAGTCAATACTCTGGCATGGCAAAAAAACTATATGACAGATATGACTTAGCAAAAGATTACTATGATAAAGCAAAAAAAATCATAGGTTCTCAGGTCGTAGAACTTGGTTTTGATGCAGACGAAGAGACTTTGAAACTTACGCAAAATTCTCAAATCTCCATTTTCCTTTATAGCTACATTCTGTATATCTGTCTTGTTGACTCCAATAAAATAGAAGTTGAAAAAGATGATTATTTTATAGGACATTCACTTGGAGAAATCTCAGCTTTAGCTGCAAGTAAAACCTTTAGTTTTGAAGATGCTGCTAAGTTTGTAAGATTTCGTGGTGAAGCTATGGGTAGTATAAAGATAGATAACCCAATAATGGCAGCCCTATTAAAACCAGATATTGCCAAAATTGAAGATGTTTTTAAGGAAGAGTACAAGGATAAATTATTCATTGCAAATTTAAACTCACCTTCTCAAGTAGTAGTTAGTGGCTTAAAAACAGATTTTGATTCTTTCAATTCAAAATACCAGAAAACTTTATTCATAAAATCTATTCCATTAAAAGTATCTGCTCCTTTCCACTCCCCTTTCATGAAAGAAGCTGAATTAAAAGTCGAAAACGAGATTCAAAAGTATGGTTTTGATGTTGAAAAAGCAGATAGAGTAATATCAAATAAGTATGCTAAGCATTACGAAAACAGTGATAAAGCTATAAAAAGCACTATTTCAAGCTCAATCACATCTCAAGTAAGATGGATTGACTCTATTTTATATATCAAATCAAAAGGATATAGTAGTTACTTTGAAATTGGACCAAAATCTATTTTGGTTCCCTTTATAAAAGAGATAGATGCAGAAGCAATTGCTCAATGCTTCATAGATTAACATTTGTTGGCTTTTCAAATTAAGGAGGAAAAAATGAAAGTTACTTTTGAAGAGTTAAGAGATCTTTTAGTCGAAAAACTTGGTGTTGAAAAAGATTCTATAACAGAGACTTCTCATTTCGTAAATGACCTTGGTATCGATTCACTCGAACAGGTTGATTTAATGATGGAACTTGAAAAGAGATATCAGATTTCAATACCAGATGAAGACCTCGAAAAATTAAGTGATGTTAAGGGTTTACTCGAATACCTTAATATGAAACTTGAAAATAAGTAATATTAAAAACACTCCATTTAAGAAAGCAGAGGTCTTCCTCTGCTTATCTATTTTTAAAGGTTCAAATTTTTAAAGTTTAAAGTTAAAGATTTAAATTTATAAAGTTAAAATATATAGTAAGATTTACTAGAGATATGATATAGTGCTTTAACAAACTTTTCTATGTTTATTCAAATTTAAGTTTATTCATATAGGAGCTTTGTAATAATTTGCTAAAACTACAAAGGAGGCAAAATGCGAAGAAGAGTCGTTGTTACTGGTATGGGTTTGATCGATTGCCTTGGTTCAACTGTTGAACAGCAGTGGAAAAATCTTGTTGAAGGTAAATCTGGAGTCGAACTTTTAGATATAGAAGATATAGATAAAAGTGATGTTAAAATCGGAGGCAAGATCAAAGATTTTAATGCTGCTTCTTTTCTTTCACCAAGAGATATAAGGCAATATGATCTTTACACTCAATATGCCTTGTGGTCTACTGAAAAAGCTATTGAAGACTCTGGACTTTTAAAAATAGATATAGATAGAAACAAGTTTGGAATAATTTTTTCTTCAGGTATTGGTGGACTTTTATCTCTTTTAGAAGCTCATGAAGGTTTTTTAAAAGAAGGTCAAAAATATATCAATCTTTATACAATACCTAAAATGATTTCAAATATCGCCGCTGGTATAATTGCTATGAAATATGACCTTCATGGTGTTTCTTATTCCATAGTTTCAGCATGTGCATCTTCTGCGCATGCAATAGGGGAAGCTTTTCGAAAAATACAGTGGGGCGAACTTGATTATGCAATAGCTGGTGGAGCCGAGGCATCTTTAATTCCTTTTGCTTTAGCTGCTTTTTCAAATATGAAAGCTGTTTCAAAAAACAACGATGACCCAAAAGGCGCAAGCAAACCTTTCGATATCAATAGAGATGGTTTTGTCATGGGTGAAGGTAGTGGTACTATTATCCTAGAAGAATACGAAAAGGCAAAGGCAAGAGGAGCTAAAATCTATGCTGAGATAGTTGGTTATGGAGCATCTACAGATGGTTATCATCTTACTGCACCTCATCCAGAAGGTTTGGGAGCTACATCTTGTATGCAAGCTTCAATAAATGATGCCGAGATTAGTCCAGATAAAATAAGTTATATTAACGCCCATGGGACTGCTACTCCTGTTGGAGATATCGCTGAAACAAAGGCAATAAAGAAATGCTTCGGTGATCATGCTAAAGAGTTGGCTATATCATCAAATAAATCTATGATTGGACATCTTCTTGGTGCCGCCGGTGCTGTTGAACTCATAAATACTATTCTTACAGTTTACTATGATATAATCCCTCCAACTATAAATTTAAACAATCCAGATCCAGAATGTGATCTTTTTTATGTTCCAAATAAGGCTATTGAGAAAAAGGTAGAATATGCCCTTTCTAACTCATTTGGCTTTGGTGGGCAAAATGCTTCTATCATAGTTAAAAAATTTAACTAAAATTTAATTATTGCATCTTTACATTTTTCTATATGTATGATTACTTAGATTCGATATGGATTCAAAAGAAAAAATTATAAGATTCCTCAAAAGTTACAATTTAAACCCAGAAAAACTAGATATATATACAAAAGCATTGATCCATAGATCTTTATCCCATGAAACAGACTTAAACAATGAAAGACTCGAATTTTTAGGAGATGCTGTATTAGAATTTATTGTTACAGATTATCTATATAAAAATTTCTTAGAACTAGATGAAGGGAAGCTATCTCAGATTAGAAGTATCATAGTAAGTGCGGATTATCTTTCAAATTTTGCACTGCAAATTGGTCTTGATAAGATATTACTTCTTGGAAAAGGTGAAGAGATCAATGGTGGGCGAAGGAAAAAATCTATCCTTTCAGATGCGATGGAATCTTTGATTGGTGCAATATACATTGCAGAAGGAATAGAGAAAACAAGAGATTTTTGTAAAGAATTTATTGAAAAAAATGTTGAGATACTTTCTGGTTTGGAAGAACTTAAAAATCCGAAGTCTAAAATCCAAGAACTCGCTCAAAAGCATTATAATGTGCTTCCAATATATGATGTTGTTAAAGAAGAAAAGAAAAATGGTGAAATCTACTATGTCATGTATTTAAGAATCAAAGATTTAGATTTTGGACCTGTAAGGTCAAACTCAAAGAGAGATGCCGAACAACTTTTAGCAAGAATGGCTCTTTTATTTTTTGATAGTTTATAATTTTTAATTTTTTACAAATTTTTCAATTGTTTAATAATTTTAATATGATTTTGGAATTTTAGTAAGGTAATAAAATGGTTTATCAGCTCTATTCCACTATTAAAAATTCAATTGTTCAAAATGTATTAAATTCAAACAAGATAAGATATCCAGCCATTTTATTGATAGGTCCTTCATCTGTTGGTAAAAGAATAACAACCTATCATATAATCAAAAATATCTTTAACTTAGATTCCTGCCTTAGTATATTCTATCAGCAAAACTTTTGCTATCTTGCTAAAAACTATCCGTTCGACGAACTTTCTTTTTTAATTTCACAGATAAAGGAATCTGAAAATCAACTTATAGATAGAAATATTGCTTTTGAAAAAATAAAATTTGTCCTTGCAAGATTCCTATCCACCTTTGTTTTTAGGATATCTGAAATAGATGAAAAATCTATTGATTCAAGTTTTTATGAGGATGCTTCTTACATTTTCTATAAGTTAAAATCAATAAAAATAGAAGATAAAAATGATGTAGATACGACTATAAATCTTTGTGAAAGTATAATCAAAAATAAAAAAGCGTTTAAATCTGATAGAATCTATATTTCTGAAATAAAAAACATACAGAAATGGATTGAAAACACATATCAGCTAGATAAAAGAGTCATCTTAATTGACAATATCGAATATATGCAGGAAGATTCTGCAAACTCATTTTTGAAAACACTAGAAGAACCAGATGAAAATCTATTATTTATACTTACTTCTACTTCTAAATCAAACCTTTTACCAACAATACTATCAAGATGTGCAATCTTTGAAATAGATAGAATAAAAGAGGAAGAATTAAAAAATATTTTAGAACATGAATGGAAACTAAACTACAACCTTTTAAGTAATCAATCCATAAACTCTTTTTACGACCTTTTTACCTTATTAAAATCAGATATAAATAGATTTATCAAAACAATAAGAGAAACATTTGAGCTTTTCTTTCTTGAAGCAGATAGATTCAATATTTTTATTGAAAATCTATTGACTCAAAAAGATTTCCCCTTTTTCTTGCGCCAGCTTATTCTCTTCTGTGAATCTATACTGAATTCCTATAGTGAACAAAAAGCAGTCATTGCATCAGATATTTCTTATGAAAAAATAATAAGAATTCTTTCATACTTAAATAAAATCGAAGATTTTTCTAAAAATTATAATTATCCTATTGATAATAGTTTAATTTTTGCTTATCTTAATAGAAAGCAGATTTTAAACGGAGACTTTGTTGGAGAGAAGATCATTTTATGAAAAATTTATCAATTCTTTAGATAGAGAAATCATAAATAAAGAAGATATAAAGAAAAGTCTAATAAATCTATCTAAATCAAATTCGATATATCTTTCTATTTTTGATTCGCTAGACGAAGGGATCGTTTTAACAGATCTAGATGGCTACCCTATATTTTATAATAAAAAATCCTCCGTATTATTTGAGCAGATTAAGAAAAACTCTATTTTACAGGTTCTTCCTGAAGAAGTCATAAGAAACTTTGAAATAACCAAAAATGAAGATAAAACTACACAGATTATCTGCTCAATTAAAGTTTTTAAATCCTCCTACTACTTAAAATTCGTTATCAATAAAATTCAATTGTATGATGGTGAAACTGCTATTCTTATCGTCTTTTACGATATAAATGCTCAAATAAAGGAAGAAAGAGAAAAACAGATAGAAAAATCCTTTTCAAATCTCATGGAAATGATGTACACTTTGGCTCATGAAATAAGAAACCCTTTGACCTCACTTGACTTAAACATAAAAATAGCCCAAAAACAGATAGAAGATACTGAGACCTGCTCATGCCCAAATTGTAAATCCCAACTTATCCAATCCTTAAACACTACTTCTTCTGAAATAAAAAGATTAAATAGGATTTTAGATACATTTCTTTCAAGCTCAAAACCACTTCAACCGAAACTTACTGCATTAAACCTAAATGAAGTTATAAAAGAACTCTTTAGTTTGATGAAATCTCAATTTCAGCTTTCAAATAAGAACCTTATTTTGAAACTGAAAGAGAATATTCCACCAATACTTGCAGATAAAGATTTACTTATCCAAGCCATTGTAAACCTTGTAAAAAATGCCTTTGAAGCAATATCTGAAAATCAAACTGTTATCATAGCAACCTATGATATAGAATCAGATGTAATTTTGGAGATAAAAGATAATGGTCCAGGTATGGATTCGCAGACTATTCAAAAGATTTTTAATCCATTTTTTACTTCAAAATCAACAGGAACTGGCCTTGGACTTACAATAGTGTATAGGATTATTCAATCCATTTTAGCTGAAATTGATGTAGAAAGTGAACCAGGAGCCGGAACGACCTTTAGAATAATATTTGATTCCAACAAGGTAAAGCATTCACTTCTATATTCAGACTTGAACTCAAACTTAAATGAACAATCATAATTAAAAATTATAAGTATTGACACAAATAAATTGATCTTATTTGTTTTCCTTTATATAAAAAAGTTTTCAAAAGCCATAATAATATAAAAATATTTATGTAATTTAGTCATTCTTATTTTATTTTTATTAAGAAAAAAAGTATTAAAAAGTCAAAACAAGATAAAAGTATTGATAAAAATCATTTGTGCTGTATCTATTTTTACTAAATAGTAATATGATTTTATTAAATTTAGATGGTTTAAAATCTACCATTCGCTCGAGAGGTGGAAATTTACCAGAATTATTTAAATATATAAATTAGAAGTTATTCTATCCATTGTGGATAATAAAGAAAACAATGGGATTATTAAATGTTAAATAAATTAGAAGGGGATATAATGAATGAAATTAACGAAATAGTAGAACTTTTTAAGAAAAGTGGTGCCCTTTTAAGTGGTCATTTTTTACTTACATCAGGGAAACATTCAGATACATACTTCGAAAAGATAAAACTTATTGAAAATCCTACGATTCTCGAAAAGATTGTAGATAAACTTGTAGAATTAATAAAAAGTAAAAATCTTGAATTTGATTATGTTGTATCTCCCGCTTTTGGTGCAATAGCCATCGGATTTCTTACTGCATTAAAACTAGGTAAAAAATTTGCCTTCACTCAAAGGGAAAATGATAATATGGTTTTAAGAAGTGGTTTTAGCGATATAAAAGGAAAAAATCTCATTGTTGTCGAAGATATAATAACTACCGGCGGCTCAATCAAAGAAGTTGCAGATTGTTTAAAAAACTATGATGTTAACATACTAGATTTTTTTGTCTTATTAGATAGAAGTAAAGAAAAAGTTGAAGTAGAAGGTAAAATTCCAAATTCCTTGGCAAAAGTTTCTGCTTCCCTTTTTGACAAAGAAGATTGCCCATTATGTAAACAAAATATTCCTCTAACAAAACCAGGGGCATCAAACAAATTCAACAATTAGCTTTATTAAATTTCAAATAAATTTATAACAGCAATATTTATGTATAAAATTCAAATAAATAGAAGATGGTAAAAGAAAAAAAATTTAAGTTCTTATTTAACATTTTTATATTTATCCTACTCACTTTTTTTATCTTTTTCTTTCGACTTTCCTTTGGAAATTCTATAATATCACCAATAAAGGTTTTAAATATTATTTTTAACAAACCTTTTAGCAACCTAGATGGCTCCATCTTAACAGTCATAAGAAGTATAAGAATCCCATCATTTATCTCTTCTTTTATAATAGGTGCGGTACTTTCTGTCTCTGGGCTTGTCATGCAAGTCATCTTGAAAAATCCTTTGGCAGAACCTTACACTCTTGGAATCTCTTCAGGAGCTTCTTTTGGTTGTAGCCTAGCAATCTTTATATCCTCTTTCTTTTCAATCTCAGGTAAAATCTTTTTCTCCGAAGGGTTTTCTATTACTTTAATAAAAATGATACCTTTATTTGCAATCTTATTTGGTATTCTTGCAGCTCTTTTAATATTTTTAATAGCATTAAAAACAAAATCTTATTCTTCTTCCTCTCTAATAATCTCTGGAATAATTGTGAACTCATTTTTTACAGCAGCTATAACCATACTTTTCTATCTACTTGGTCAAAAGGTTAATCTTGCTCTTTCTTGGATGATGGGGATAATCCCTCTTGCAGATAGAAGCTGGTTATTCCTTATTATATTTGAACTTTTTTTAACTATAATCTACCTTTCTTTTCATAAAGAATTTGACCTTATATCTATTTCCGGTTCTCTAGAAAATGTTGTTGGATTAAATGCTGCAAAATTTAAGCAAGTATTTTTCTTGATAAGCGCCATAGGTGTAAGTTTAATAGTTGCACAAAGTGGGATAATCCCTTTTATAGGTATAATTGTACCATATCTACTAAAATTAAATTCTGAAAATCACTTCAAAGAAAATCTTATCTATTCAATATTTTTTGGTGGTAATTTTCTAGTTGTAATAGATATTCTTACATATCTAATCCCCTCTTTATTTGGTTCAAACATTCAACTTCCAATTGGCGCAGTCTCTGGCTTTTTAGGTGCCCCATTTTTCTTATTTTTACTTTTAAAAAGAAAATTAAATTAATTTAAGTAAATTAATTTAAATTGAAAGTTGAATTTAATAAAAAATTGCACTATTATTATATTAGGAGTAAAAGAATTTAAAAATCTAAAAATATAACCTTAAGGAGGATATATTTATGAAAAAGAATCTAATTTTTATTCTTATTTTTATTTTTATCTTTTCATTTAGCTGCACTTTCAATCTTTTCGAGGGAAGTGTCGAGTCAAATTATAGATCAATAAAGACCCCTTCTGAAAAAATAGAATACGCAAGACAGATCCTTGCAGCAGGGGATCCTGAAAAGATTAAAACGATAATTGCTTTACTAGAAGATGATATTCGTAATAATGTTTTCTCTGGACCTGATCTTGCAGCAGCAAATCAAATTATCGGAAATCTTATAATTGCAGATTCTGGTTTTAACGATTATATTGCAAATGCTATAACTGAAATCATCAGTTCTCAAGGAGGAGAAGAAGAACCAAATCTTATGTTAGCTATCTTGGATTCAAATGGAGATGGTCAGGTTGATAGTAGTGATATGGATGCTTTTGGTGAAATGATGAGTCAACTAGCAGCTGCAGCAGATTATATTAATGTTGCGGCTACTGAAGATCAAACAAATGTCGATCTTCAGTTTCAAAATGTCATTGCCAACTTTGCAGCAGCCGTAGTTACAATTTCAGACGATTTGTCTGATCCTCAAAAACAGCAAGAATTTCAAGACTATCTTAATGGAACAGGTCCGGAACCAGATTTTATTTCAGAAATACAACAAAATTTAAATAACATCCAAAGTTCTGTTCAAAACATGTTATATGCCCCAGAAGGAACATTTTATTATGATATAGCCCAGATGTTAAATGAGATGTTTGCTGGACTTAATCCTGAGTCAATAGGAGGTTAAAATGAAAAAAATAATATTTACAATATTTATTATATTAATATTTAGTCTGCCTATTTTTGCCCAAACAACTGAGTTTCTAACACCATTTACCTATATTTCTGCGAGGATATATGGTTTTGGTGGAGCATTAACAGCTAATCCTACTGGATTCGAAGGACTCTTTTTTAACCCCGCTGGATATGCTCTCCCCTCAAATAACCATTTTGGTTTAATCGACTTAAATGTCTATTTTAATCCTGATTTACTCAACCTTATACAGCAGACAAATGGTTTTCAAAATATGGATACTATGCTTACAGATTCAAATTTTGTCTCTCAACTTTTAAAGATGAAACTTGGAATTGGTTTAAGTGGTTTACCATTTATTGGTATAATGTCTGGTGGACTATTGATCGCTTTATATGATAGTGCTGGACTTTCTGCAGCATTTATCCCAACTGTTGCAATACCAGATGTTAAAATCTCAGCAGTGGCAGAAGCTGGCGCAGTTGTCGGTTATTCCTTTAAGATTGGAAACTTTTTATATATAGGTGCGAATGCAAAGATTATAGCAAGAGCATGGGCGGATATTCCACAACAAAGCCTAACATCTTTAATAGATTCATTCTCTTCTGGCGAAGGTAATCTTCCTTTTACTGTAAAATTTGGTTATGGTTTCGGTTTTGATGCAGGTGCACTTTTAAAGCTTGGGTCTTTGCAAATTGGGTTTTCAGTATTAAATATTCCTGGAATCAAAATTGATTATGTTGAATCAAATAAAATCGATGAACTTATAAATGGTTCACTAACTTCTACTGGAACAGCATATATCCCTGTTCAGATAAATGCTGGTGTTGCTTTGAATCTTGGAACTTTTATTCCTGTCATCATGGATAAGGTTGTTTTGGCTATGGATATTCATTCGGTAAATCTTTTAATAGAAGATTTTAGCGAATATGGTTTTAATATGTCATTGATAGGCAACTACTTTTACTTTGGTGCGGAATTTAGAACTTTGGGTATCTTAACAATAAGAGGTGGTCTATATCAAGGTTATCCAACCGTTGGATTTACATTGAATCTTTTAATTGCAAAATTAAGTTTTGCATATTATACAAAAGAACTGGGAATGTTCCCTGGAACACTTCCTGAAAGTAATTTCATAGTCACACTCTCTTTAAGTTGGTAAAATTTATATAAAATTTTATTGACAAAAATTTTAAATCCGGTTGACTAATCTCGTTACGAAATTACGAGATGCTAGCTCAGCCGGTAGAGCACCTCCCTTTTAAGGAGGGGGCCACAGGTTCGATCCCTGTGCATCTCAAACTAAAAAGCGACTCTTGAGGGGTCGCTTTTTTTTATATTGCTCATTTAAGATAATAATTAATATTTCTGTCTTTTTTTCAAGTTCTTTTGACTAACCCTTTATATTTTCTTATTTGCATAATAAATATTTTTTGCTATATTATTAAAGGTAAAATCTTCAAGATAAAAGTATATGAAATAATTTTTTGGGGGGAAAATGAAAAAATCTTTTACTTTATTCGCACTAACACTTTTAATCTTTATATTTTCAGTTGAACTTTTAGCTGGTTCATCAAATTCGAATTATCTAGTAACACTTGGTGGGATAAATGGTTATATTATTTGTCCTACTGCTCTTCCAGTACCAAGTGGTTCGTTTAACATCAATGCTGGCTGGATCTTTTCATCGCCAAATTATCTCCCAGTAGGCATAGCTTTTTCATTCATTAAAAATTGGGAAATAGGCTTTGGTCATCAATTCGCTTTAACTTCTGATGCAGTTGCTACTCCTTTTTTAATCTCAACAAAATATAGATTTCTAGAAGGTAAACTTGACCTTTCTTTAGGCGCTGTTTTTGAAATTTATGAAAACTCAAATTCTGTTGAATTTTATGTTGCTTTCCATAGTGGTTCTGTTTTTGGTAAAGGAATGATGGATATAGTCATTGGTAAAACAATAAATTTTGGGCAAGGGATAGATAATTCCATTAATTTTTATATTGGGACCTTGATACCTCTTGTAGGCGATGTTTTTTATTTAGTATTGGATTTTTCAAACAATGCTCTTGGAAACGCTGCGACCTATATGTCAGTGAATAGAGGAGTATTTAATGCTTCTTTAGTATTTGATATAATTCCAAAAGTATTATCAATATTCGTAGCCTCTTATGATTTTATGGATAATCCTTTTTCTACTATAGGTATAGGATTAGATTGGAGGCTTTCATTTGCTAGATGAACAGAAAAAGTAAAATCCTTTCAATTTTAATCTTTACCATAATTTTTGTTTTCATTGTATTATCTTTTTTAGTTGTTTTTACAAGTTGCAGTAGTGACATTGCAGAAGTTGTTTTGACAATTTCAGGGAAAAAAGACAATATTTATATTAGAGTAAAAAACTTTGAAAATCAGATTCATCAAGGGGGGCGTGGTTTTGCTAGCCCCCATTCAATTACAATATTTGATAGAAATAAGATAATTTTAGCTAAGATATATGATAGAGATTTTGAATATGTTAGTATAGAACAGATCCCTCCATATCTTGTAGATCTTTTGCTTATAAAAGAAGATTTCACTTTTTTTACACATAAAGGGATAGTACCTAGAAGGATTCTTGTATCTATCTTAAAAAACATAAGATACAAAAGAAATGCTTTTGGTGGTTCTACCATTACACAACAGGTAAGCAAACTTTTATTTACAGATCAGACAAAGACTATTTCTAGAAAGGCAAAAGAGATGTTAACAGCTTTTTACCTTGAAAAGATACTTACAAAAGATGAAATTTTAGAAATATATCTTAATATTGCATTTTTTGGTTATGGTAGATATGGAGTCGCTAAAGCTTCAGAGTTCTATTTTAATAAAAAGGTAGAACAGTTAAATTTTGCTGAATCTGCAATGCTCATATCTATAATCTCTTCCCCAGAAAGATTTTCACCATTAAAAAATAAAGAGATAACTAAAAGCAAAATTAGTTATCTTATGTCTAGGGCATTAAAGGTAGGTTATATAAACGAGAAAGTCGCAGATTATGTTAAAAATGATTTTATTGAAAACTATGATTTTCAAAAACTAGGAACAAATTCTTATTTTAATATAGAAAATAAAGCTCCTTGGGTTAGAAATTATGTGCTTTCCTTTATTGAACAAAATTATGGCCTTTTAAAAGCATTTGAGTATGATTTTGAAATCTATACTACAATAGATATTAATGCGCAATTTGCATTACAAGATTCTGCTAATACTTATATATCTGAAATATTACCTCAAAAGTTAAGTAATATTGAAGATGAGAACAAAATTGAAATTTCTTCTATTTCTATAAATCCAGAAACAGGTGAAATACTTTCATTTATTGGTGGTAAGAAACTCTCTCCAGTAAATGAATTCAATAGGGCTTTTTACAGTAAACGGCAAGTTGGTTCTATTTTTAAGCCATTTTTATACCTTTATGCTTTTATTAATGGTATTGTAACTCCAATGTCCATATTTGAAGATAAACCTTTAAAACTCGAACTAGAAAACCAGATCTGGGAACCTAAAAATTATGGTAATCAATATTATGGAAATGTCTTTATCTTTGATGCAATAAAAAAATCTTTAAATTCTGTTATGATTCAAGTAACTCAGAAGATTGATTTAAATAAATTTATAGATTGGTTTAATGAAAATATAGCTCTTTATATCGATAAAAAGACTAAAGAAAAAATTATGCCATACCTTTCGATAGGTCTTGGCACCTTCGAATTTTCACCTTTGGATATAGCAACGATGTATACACCGATTGCTTCCTTGGGGAATGCTAGAAAACCATACCTTATAGAAAAAATAGTCTCTCATCAAGATATAATCTATAGTAATATAAAAGAAGAAACTTATAACTTTGTTGAACCAAAATATATTAAAGAGTTAATCTGGATTTTAGCAGCAACATCACAAAAAGGTGGTACTTCATACACTGCCAAAATCCAAACTAATTTTAATTATCCAGTCTACTCAAAAACAGGTACAACAAACAATGGTATGGATTCATGGTTCGTAGGATTTACAAAAGGGCTTTTAACAGTTATTTGGACTGGGTATGATTTAAATAATGGCAAAACACAATTGACTGGAGGTGGATTTTCGGCTTATCTATATTATCTTTACATACAAAAAATCTATCCTTTCTTTGCGGAAGATTACAATTTTGTCGATGAATCAGGAAAACTTGTAAATATTTGCACCGATTCACTTTTAATAGCTAATCCAAATTGCCCAAATACTGTTGTCATTTATCTACCGAATGAGTTAATTCCATCTAATAACTGTAATATTCATCAATAAAGTTTGGGATTAAATCAAATGATTTATAAAAGATATTTCAATATTATTTTCCTTATTATATTGTTAAGCATCCTATTTATGCAAATTTCCTGTAAAAAATCAGATAATTTTACTATAAAAGGTGAAATAACTATTTCAAAAAGTAACTTCTTTATTAAGACTAATAAAGGGATCTATGATTTAGAAATATCTTTTGAATCAAATGTATCTTTCGAACTATCCTATATTTATAAAGAAATAACTTACAAACAAAAGTACGATAACATTAAAACACTAAAATTATACGATATTGACTTTGGAAAATATTATATACAGTGTAATGTCTATGATTTAAGAGGGATCCCTAAAATAAGTTACAAGATTGACTTCACAAAAAAACAATATTGGTATTCATCCCGATACGAATCTGAACCTAATGATAATTTTGAAATTGCTTCAGATTTTGTTTTGACAAATTATAATATATATTCTAATGTGGGAAGACTTGTAAATGAAAGTGACACCGACTTTTACCGCATTGTAAATGATACATTTTTCGATATGAACTGCATCTTGACGATATCAACATCGGACAATAATTTCTCTGCAATTTTATATGATGAAAATCAAAATCTTATTTCCAATGTTAATAAGAATCTTCCATTTAAGTTTTTAGCAAAAAAAATATATTATCTAAAAATAAGTTCAAAAACTTCAGATTTTTATCACCTTCCATATATCATTATAATTAAACCTATTACTTCTTTATCCAATTTTTCTGAGTTTGAACCAAATAATACTAACGAAGACGCAAATAAAATTGAGATAAATCAGACCATTTTTGGGGAAATTTCCGAAAACGATGTCGATTACTATACTTTTAATGTTGAGAAGGAAGGATTTTATAGGATAATTTTCTCTTCTTCTTCATTTCCTTTCTCAATATCCCTAATCTCGGATTTTGGTAGCTTCTTTGGAGATTATAAAATGCATCGAGCTGGTTCTTTTCGACATTTATTATTACCAAAAGGTATATATTATATTAGATTAAATAATATTGAAAAATCTATTTCAAAAACATATTCTTATTCTATTAAAGTTGAAAATGATTCCTCATCATTAGAGATAGAACCAAATGATGATGAAACATCGGCAAATGAATTTACTATATTTGATAATCTAGTTGCTTCTATTTCATGGGAGTATGATATTGACTATTATTATATTCAACTTGAAAAAGATCAAAATAATATTATAATTTCTATGGAAGATCCTTTTTCTATATTGAAATGTGAAATATTTGTTGACAATATTTTTATTTCTTCTCTTGATATAAAAGAAGGATCTACTCAAATTTTGGTTAGTGGGAAAAAAGTACTAATAAAACTATCTTCCTTAAATTTTTCAAAGGAGATAGTTTATAATATTAAAGTAGGAAATTGAAGATGATCTATGCATTAGTATTATTGATCCTAGTAGGTATTGGTATTTCTTTCTATTTCCTAGTAATTAAAAGGATGCCACTTGAAATTCAGATTCAAAAGTTATACGAGTTGGAAAATTACATTGGAGTCATTGATTTCTATAAGAGGAATCAGGAAAGATTAAAAGATTCTTTGAAATCTCTTTTCTTCTATGGAGTTTCACTTTATAAAGTAGATGATATCGCAAATGCCATCCTTGTTTTAGCTCCTATGGAAAAAAATCAATTATTTTCAGAATTTAAGTACAAACTTGAATATTACGAAACTTTATCTGATTGTTTTTTCAATACTGGTAGTTTCGTAAATGCTTTTTATTATTTCTATCAAATCTTACAGATAAATCCAAGACATTTTGAAGCATTATTTTACATAGGTAAAATTTATGCAGCAAATGCTCAATTTAAAAAAGCAAAAATATTCTTATCCGATGCAAAATCTATTAACCCTAAAAATAAAGATCTATTAGTGCTACTTGGACTTATAGAACTTGAAGAAAAAAGATATAATGAGAGTCTTACCTATTTTAATGTTGCAAGAGAGCTTGATGCTCGAAATACAAAAATTTTATTTTTCATTGGTTATTTGAAAACTGAACTTAAAAATTTTGTAGATGCTTTAGATATACTTAAAGAAGTATTAAAAAATGAAAAAAATCCTAAAATTAGAACTTTTACATATTATCTATTCGGTTATATCTACCAATACCAGCATAATATAAAAATGGCTATTCAGTATTACACTTATCTACTTGAAAATAGAAAATTTATATCCAAAGAAATTTTATTAGAAGTATTATATTCATTGATGCTTGCTTACTTTATCCAGAAAGAATATCAAAGAGCATTTCAGATACTTGATATTCTCTTTTCAATAGACAGGAATTATAAAGATGTTTCAGATATTGCTTTTGAAAAAGAAAGAATAATATCTAAACCAGAATTTATAAAAACACTTGAAGATTGGAGTTCACTTATAAATCTTAAATTCCCAGACTCTATAGTTGAAGAAGATTTGCTTTTTGCAAAAAATATAGACCTTTCAACAATAGAAAAAAAACTTGGAATAACCTTGAATATTACTGAAAAGATGAGTTATGATAAGTTCATTACTTCCAAATATCAAGACTGGGTATTTTTAAATATGGAACTGCTTAGATTCATGGGCTTCACAGAAGTTAGTAATTATAATCTAGAAAATGATCCAGATTTATTCAATGGAACAGGAGTCTATTTCCTTGGAAGAAGATCTGCTAATGGAGCAGTTGTTTCATATCTTATTAAATTCTCAAGAAATAAAACAATTTCAAAAGAGCTAGTTAACTTCGCAAAAGATGTAAAAGACCTGATAAAGGCAGATAAGCTTTTATTTATTCATTCCTATTCAATACCATCAGATGTGCTTTCTATCGCAAATTTGAACAAGGAAATAGAATTTATAAGTAAGTCCGGTTATCAACAAGTTTTTGAATCCTATATTTCCAAGGTTGGAAAATGAAAACTGTCTTATATATTTTAAGTAGTGGATTTGAAAATAAAAAAAAATTTGAAAATCTTTATAATCAAGCTGATTATATTATAGCTGTAGATGGTGGTCTTTTGATTGCAAAAGAAAATAATCTTATTGATAAAATCTTTTTCGCAGTTGGAGATTTTGATACATGCCAAAATCCTGAAAAGATAATTTCTGAAGATAAAATATTTAGATTTCCAGTAAAAAAGGATTTAACAGATTCAATTCTAGCATATAAATTATTTAATGAAAACATAAAGAAAAACCAAGAAATGGAGTTTAAACATATATTTTTTTCAGTTTCAGGCCCAAGGCAAGATCATTTCCTGTCTTTAATTTTCTATTTTACTTGGCTTTTTAATCAA
>JAAZOT010000038.1 GCA_012797605.1 Spirochaetales bacterium
GATTTAAATGACAGGTTGGGATTTGGTATGCGTAGCAAAAAACGTTACTTTTTCACATCACATATGTTGAGAAAACTATTTACTACTACTCTTTACAAGGCAAAAGTTGATGAATTACCCATAAATTGGATGCTTGGCCATAAAATTAATCCCATAACTGAATCCTACTTCAAAGCAGACATTAAATCTTTAAAACAACACTATTTAAAAGCTCTTAATGAGCTTTCTTTAGAGAAAATTAAAGTGAAGACTGTTACTACTAGGGAATATGATTACATCATCAATGATTCTAAAAATAAAGATGAAAAAATTGCTACTTTAGAAAAGAAATTAGAGGAAATGAGTGAAAGGAATAAATTGATTGATGAAAAGTTGAATAAAATTTTAACTAATGAAACTGTTTTAAAAGAGTTGAATAAAAGATAAAAAAATTAACTTCTTCTTTGCTATATTAAATGGTATACTAGTTTTTTTTAAATTTTGGTTTATAAAGCTTAATAAAACTTCTTGAAGAAATTTTTCAGATTCTTTAAGCACTTTCCATTCATCGCTAATCTCATGGACATTTTTCCCACGAGCTTCTGATGCTATCCTTATTTTTTCATGAACCTCTTTTTCATTTATATTCACTAAGGAAGCAATTGATTTTGCTATTCTTTTATTTCTTCCAACTAAAGCTAAACGTTCTGGACTTGAAATTGCACCTTTAAGATTGTTTAAGCGTTCTTTATCCAAACTCCCAATATCTTTAGCGCTATTTATAATTTTATCTATTTCATTTTGTTTTAATAATGGTTGAGGTTCAGTATTAAAAATATGTTCTACAGTAGCCCAAAGCCTTGCAACTCTACTTGGTAAAAGATTTTCAATATAAGCTTGATTTAAACCTTTTGAAGCACATATAACCTTGTCATTTGCATTGATAATATTAATGAGATTTTTTGCTTCTTTATCATTTAATGGTGGAATCATATGTTCAGTTGGACCCCAACCACCCCCATGAGGGGCTCTATGTCGAGGAATTGGTGCTACTGAATAATTTTGAATATGAAAACCAGTATTTTTGATAATTGCCAGAGCATCTAAAAACCTTTGAAGCTGATCTAATGCTTGATGCTCTTTTACTTTATTTGTCGAATGAATTTTAATATCAGCACTAAATGCTCCGGTTCTATTTATTAATTTAAATTTCCAACCAAAAACCTCTTTTAACGAGGGAATTAATCGATCTATATGAGCAATCATCATATCAGATGAACCACTTCCCATTGCCACACATGTTGCATGGATTGAAATTCCAATAGGTTGATTTAAATAAGCTTTATATTCCATAGCTTTATTAATAGCTTTTTTATCCCCTGTAATTATCTCTTCACGTTTAAATTTTTTTTTAAGATCCCTAAATTGAATTAAATATTTATCTTTATTCTCTGGAGCAAGGAAAAACTCACGATTTACAATTTTTGGATTAAATACGGCAATGAAACTTTCGATGTTTTTTTGATTAATATTACTAATAGGAGTAATGCTTTCTAAATGGTATTTTTGTTTAATTAATTCAGTTATTTTTTGAAAATCATTCATAAAACCACTTTTTTGGGATAAATAGTTGTAATTATTAATTATAATTTTAATTAAGTTCTATATATCTTTTTTCAGAAACTGATTATTTTATTACAATAATACTAATTAGTAATATTTATATATCTCATTTTCATACTAATTATCACGAAAGTTATGGGGTGATGAGATTGATGGTTGCAAAAAGCGTATCTATGGACTTAAATGACTTAAACAAAATTCAAGAGAAGATAGAAAATGGTGAATCAGCCAGTCTAAGTGAATTTGTACGAAATGCAATAAAAAATGAATTAAAAGAGTGAAAATATGCCTAAAAGATTTACAGACAAACTAAAAGACATATATCGGACCTATAAAGATAAAAAAAATCCCCCTGTTCCTGTTAAAGATATAAGGGAATTTTTAGAACTTTCTGGTATACCATTAGAAGAAGATGATACGAAGTAGAAGGGTTTTAAATGCCAGAAGAAAAGGGAGTGGGGGGAGGTAGAGGAACCCCTGTAAGTAATACTTTATTATCAGATAATATAAACTTGCCGGATGATAGCCAATCAATGGTATGTTTCCCTGAAAAATTAGAAGGACCCAAGATACCGCACTTCAGAGAGAAACCTGTTCAGCATCTTATTGATGGATTCAGCTTGTATTTCAAAAAAATTAATGATTATGAGTACTGGATTTGCGAACAGCAAAATAGTGGTTCATATTTTGTTCAATGGATTGAGTTTAGTGTTTCAAAGCCTCAAAAATTTCATAGGAAACTGTCAAATAGATTTGGACTTGATGTTGAAAATAAGAAGAGGGACCAAGCTCTTATCAAACATTTAAACGCTAAAGCTGGAATAGAATCAGATGAGATAAAAGAATTTTTAGAGGAAGTTGGAGTCTTTATAGGTGAAAATCGGGTACTATTATCACCTATGCAAGAGGAAGTAGAA
>JAAZOT010000039.1 GCA_012797605.1 Spirochaetales bacterium
AAAAACACAAAAATTGTTGAAATATATCCTGCTAAAAATATCTTAAAAGATGAAAAAGGAGAAATTTATAGTTATAAATATCTTGTATGGGCTTGTGATTTAAAAACATTTTTTAATATTATAAAAATAGATGAACTTTCAAATAGTATAAAGAAAAAGTTTTACTTAAAAAAAGAAAAAATCCTTAAATTTAGAGGAAATGATTCTGTATTTACGACATTTATTGAAGTTGATGAACCTGTTGAAACTTTTAAGAAAATTTCTTATGGTCATTTTTTCTATACTCCTTCAAGAAAGGGGCTTGGTGATCTGCATCGTAAAAAACTCGATAGTATCCTTGCTAACTTTGAAACTTTTACTAAAGAAGATATATTAAAATGGTTAGAAAGCTTTTTAAAATATAATACCTTTGAGATATCTATTCCAGCCATTAGAGATAAAAATATGGCACCTTATGGAAAAACAGGACTAATAGTGAGTTTTATGGCTGAATATGAGCTTTTTAAAAAAATAAAAAATGCAGGTTGGCTTGAGCAGTTTATTTCTGAGATTGAAAACAATGTTGTCAATATTTTAGTAAGTTCAACCTATCCTATGCTTAAAGATAAAATAATAAAAAAATTTTCGTTTAGTCCATTGAGCATTGAAAATAGGATAGAAAGCTCTCAAGGATCAATAGTTGGTTGGGCTTTTGAAAAAGGAATACCTGCTGTATCTAATATGCTAAAAGTAAATAGTTCTATTTTAACTCCTATAGGTAATATATACCAAATAGGGCAATGGGTATATAGTCCAGCTGGTGTTCCTATGTCAATTTTAACAGGGAAAATTGCAGCAGATGAGATAAAAAAGAAAACAAAAGGATAAATATGGAAGAACTAATACAAGAATATTTATTAGATAAAGACAATAATATAATAGATACAAAAAATGTTATATACGACAAAAATCTGTTAGGACTAAATTATTTTGATTTTGCAGATGATCTAACTTTGATAAAAATATTAAAGGATATTTTTAAAAAAGTTAGAGAAAAAAGAAAGATTTTTATAACAACATATAGATGTGATAACGAAAAAAATATGAGATTATTTGAACTTGAAATTATACCATTAAATAATGGTATATTAAAATTAATCCATAAATTAATTAAAGAAACAAATAGATCTATAGAACTTGATTTAGAAAAAAGATCAAGTGAATTATTCTATCTTTGTGCTTGGTGTAATAGAATAAAGGTAGGGGATAATTTTATTGAGATAGACGATGCTGTAAATAAGCTGAAAATGCTTGAATATAATTATCTTCCAAAATTTTCTCACTGCATGTGTGAAGAGTGTAAAGAAAAATTATTAAATGAGATGGAAGATTTTGATAAATGAAAAAAAATATTAAATTAAGAATATTATTAATATTGCTTTTCTTCACATTCATCTTAAGCTCATGTGAATTATTTACTTTGTCCTTTTCTTCAGGTACTTCTTTATACAATAGGTTTTTTTTTGAGGGATGTAAAATATATGGACAGGATGGAGTATATTTAGGACTTATTACTGGAAATTATTATCATCCAGAATCTATCTTTAATAAATATGGAATTTATGGGAATCAATATAGTTTAACTTCTATTTTTAACCCTAATTCAAAATATGGAAGTAAAAGTTCTGCGTATTCAGCATTTTGTAATTATGCTGCATTTCCACCCAAAATTTTCAAAAATGGTTCTTTTATACGATATCTTACAACAAATACAATGCGATATCCTTTTATAACTCCATATCAATTGATAGAATTATTCAAACAAGATTAAATAAAAAAGATTATAAATAATAGAATTATTCCTATAAAATTTTATAATACTAAGTCTCCTTAAAATTAAAATTAAAAATAAACGGGATTTAAATTACTAGAATTAAAAAGATTAAATTAGAAAAAACAAAGATAAACAGAATAAACAAAGATAAGTTAATATAAAAAATTATGCCTAAAATATGGGAAAATACAGAAATCATAGATGAAAATGGTAAAAAATTTGAAGCCATTGCTCCATTAATAATATCTGCTAGTCGAGCAACAGACATACCAGCCTTTTATTCAAAATGGTTTTTTGATAGACTTTTCAAAGGCTATACTAAATGGATAAATCCTTTTAATAAAAAAAATGTTCAATATATTTCTTTTGAAAAGGTCAGAATAATAGTTTTTTGGTCGAAAAATCCAAAACCAATTATACCATATTTGAAAATACTTGATGAAAAAGGGATAAATTACTATTTTCAATATACATTAAATGATTATGAAGATGAAAAGTTTGAAATAGGTCTCCCATCTTTGAAAGAAAGGATAAAAACATTTCAAGCTCTTTCAAAGCTAATTGGAAAAGAAAAAGTGATTTGGCGATTTGACCCTTTGATTTTAACAGATAGTTTGAATGTAGAAAATTTACTTATCAAAGTTTCTAAGATTGCTCAAGATTTACTTTTATATACAAATAAATTGGTCTTTAGTTTTGTTGATATTGCTATATATAAAAAAGTCATCAACAATATGATAGAAAAAGCCCCGCAAATTTTTAACAAAGATAATATTCTAAAATCTGAATTTTCTTATGAACAGAAAATTCAATTTGCTAAAGGTATTCAAAATTTACAAAAAGATTGGAAAAAGATAAATCCAAATTTCACTATTGCAACTTGTGCTGAAGACATCGACTTAAAAGAATATGGAATTTTCCATAATAAATGTATCGATGACCTTCTTATGGTAAAACTTTTTAATAATAATGAATATCTTATGGATTTTCTAGGATATGAGCTACCTGAAAAGCTGCCTTATATATCAAAAAAAGAATTAAAAGATAAAGGGCAGAGGAAAAATTGTAATTGTATTGTAAGTAAAGATATTGGGGCATATAATACTTGCCTTTACAAATGCATATATTGCTATGCGAATAGTAAAAAAAATATAAAAAATAATATATAAAAAATATTAAGTAAAAAATTTCGAATAAAAATAAACATAAATAAAATTGAATTATATTTTCTTTAAAAAATTAAAATTTATTTTATTATTATATTAGTCAAATGTATATCCAAAAAAAACTTAGGGAGGATTAAGCATGAATGTAGGATTAATTCAAACCTTTATTCTACTTTTTACCATTGCTTTTATCATCTACCTTACTGCTAAACTCAAAGTAAATGCATTTTTGGTTCTTTTACTGTCCGCTTTACTTTATGGTCTTCTTTCCTATTTTTTAACTGGAACTCCGCCTTTGCTTGATGTTAAAAAAGATGATAAGGTTGTTCAAGGAGTCATAAACCTTATAACTGGCGGATTTGGAAGTACTTTAACAAGTATTGGTATAGTCATTATTTTAGGAACAATTCTTGGTTATTTTCTAGAAAAAAGTGGTGCAGCAATCGTCATGGCTGAATCAATATTAAAAATAGTTGGTAAGAAAAACTCACCTCTTGCAATCGGAATTGCAGGTTATATTGTATCTATACCAGTCTTTTGTGACTCTGGTTTCGTTATCTTGCAAGCATTAAATAGAAGCCTAGCACAAGCAGCCGGTATATCACTAGCAGTTATGGCTACATCTTTAAGTATGGGTTTATATTCTACACATTGCTTGGTTCCACCAACTCCTGGTCCAATAGCTGCTGCTGGAAATATTGGCGCCGATCTTGGCTTGGTTATTATGCTTGGATTATTGGCTTCTATACCAGCTCTTTTAGCAGGTTGGTTTTTTTCCATAAAATATGGTAAAAAAATAAATATAGATCCTTCAGCTGGTATGTCTTTTGAAGAGTTAAAAAAAAGTTTTAAGAAACTTCCTTCACCAGCAATGTCATTTTTACCAATAGTTTTACCACTTATTTTTATTGCATTAAATTCAATCGCATCTTTTCCTACTAACCCATTTGGAACAAAGTTAGTGAAACAAATCTTGGTATTTATAGGTAATCCAAATATAGCATTATTAATAGGTGTTTTTATAGCTTCGATTATGACTGGTTGGAAAAAGGAAGTCTTCGATGGATGGGTAGGTGAAGCAATAAAAACTTCAGCTATTATTCTTGTTATAACTGCAGCTGGTGGTTCTTTAGGTAGTGTCCTTAGAGCAAGTGGAGTTGGGAATTATCTTGGTAATATTTTAGCAAAATTGAATATTGGATTGCTTCTCCCATTTATAATAGCTGCAGCAATAAAAACAGCTCAAGGTTCTTCAACAGTTTCTCTTATTACCACATCCTCTATTCTTGCTCCAATGCTTACTTCTTTAGGTTTTGTTACAACACCTCAAAAAGCACTTGTTGTACTTGCAATTGGAGCTGGTTCTATGGTTGTCTCTCACGCAAACGACTCATATTTCTGGGTTGTTGCGAAATTTTCTGATATGGATGTAGGACAAGGTTATAGATTGCAGACCTTAGGATCACTTGTAACAGGTATCGGAGCTTTGATAGGTGTCTTGATACTTTCTATCTTTTTTATGTAAATTATTTAATGAATTTTTAGGTATCATTTATAAATTTAATTTAGGGTTTTCATAAGGATTGTCCATGATTTTTTAGGGGGTTATCTTAAGATATAACTTTATAAATAGATTCACTATATAAATCAGGATATAAAATAAATTAAGATAACCCCAATTTCTACATTTTTTCTACAAGTAAAATTCCTACATCAGTAACATTAGTACCACTCGGTCCCGTTATTATTGCATCATTAAGTCTTTCAAACAATGAAAAAGAGTCACTATTATTTAAGAAATTTTCGATATCAATATTATGATTTTTTATAAATTCTAATGACCAATTATCTGCGATAGCACCAGCTGCAATTGAAGCTCCATCTATTCCATCTGTCCCAAAACTACAAATTGAAAAAAGATATTTAGTAAAATCGATATGGTTTATATTTTTAATAATATTACTTAAAAAGGATAAAACAAAATGCTGGTTTCTACCTCCTTTTCCATTTCCTTTGACTATGACTGTTGTCTCTCCTCCCCAAACAATGGCAATTGGAAAATTGGAAAAGATACTTTTACTAACAAAAGTCTTATCTTTTTTTGATTGTTCAATAAAACCAAATTGATCTTTAACAATTGATCTTAAAAACCCAGAAAAGTTTTTTGCCATCTCTTCAGCATTTCCTTCAATAAGAGAACCTAAATAAATAACATTATAGTTTTTTTCTATTAAATTATTAATTATATTTTGACAACATATATAATTTGAACCAACTAGGAAATTTTCTATTTTCCCGTCTATGTATTTTTGGTTATACTCTTTTTCTTTTAAAGTTTCTGGTATTTTACCATCTATCCCATCATTAAATATATTTACAATTTCTGGATATTTTTCAACAAGCTCATACTTTTTAAGGATGCTAAATGCCATATCGTATGTTGTACTATCATGATAGGTCGGACCTGAGGCTATAGATTCAAGAGGGTCACCTGGAACATCTGAAAGAATAAGTGAGACTATTTTAGCTTTACTTTGTTGAATAAGTCTTCCACCTTTGATATTTGATAGATGTTTTCTTATGGTATTTAGTTCATGTATATTTGCTCCTTTTTTTAATAGATCAGAAGTGAGAGATTTTAATATGTCAAAAGAGATCATAGGCCTTTCTACAAGTGCGGAACCACCACCAGATATTAATATAAAAACAAGATCTTCATTGTTTGCTTTTTCAAGTATTTTAGTAATTTTAACTCCTGCTTTTATTGAGTTTTCATCAGGTAGGGGATGTCCACCTTTTATATATTCAATATTTTTAGTATTTGACTGAATCTTTTTAATAAAATCCGAAGAAACTTTTTTACTATCTTTATCTAGTATATCGACATCTACAATATTTAAAAATTTTTTTTCAACATCGGAAACTTCTTCATTTGAACATATTAAGCCTTCAGATATATTGAATCTTCCAATAATTGCAATACTCATTCTAATTGCAGCTTTTCCAAATGCTATTAAATAAATATTTTTAAATTTTGAATAATCGAGACTATTTTTTTGGGTATGTAAGATACCATTTTCTTTAATTAATTCTTCTTCTTTATATGAAAAAAAAGTATTAACACAGATATATGGATCAACACTTTGTATTCCAGAATTTAAACTTTCAAGTAAGTCTTTTCTAAGGTTATTCAATCGTGGGTCATAATCTTTTTTTAAATATTTACTAACTTCAATTTTCATAGTATTTCTCCCCCTTAATATTTTTGATTAAATGGGAATTCATCTTATATTTTATTTAATAATTATTTTCACCTTATACTTTTAAGTAACTTACTTATTAGAGAATTTTTTATCTCTATAGCCTTATGGGGGCATATTTCTTGACAGCAAAAGCACCTAATACAAGTGTTATAATTGTACTTTAGCTTTTTAAGTTTCTTAAATTTATTTTTATCTTTCTCAATTTTTTTTATTTTTTCTATATTTTCATCTACTTTTTTTGTTTCTTCTGAAGTCTGTTCTATTCTTTCAATTTCCCCATCTTTTAATGAAGACTTATTTTCAATAAGTAAAATAGATTTAGGTTCGGTTGGGCATATATTATAACATTGAAGGCAAAATAGGCATTTTTTATTGTCTATAAAAGGTCTCGAACTTATTAAATAGTTATAAATAAATCCTTTTCTGAATCTTTTAGGTATAGTAGTTTTTTTGTAAAAGCTAATTCTCTTAAAATCTTTTCTAAATATCAACTGATCTCCATAAATCTGGTGATCTTTGATGTCCAATGAAACATCATGTTTTTGTGAATAGTATTTCAAAAATGGGATATCTTTTGGGTTGTATCCAACTAGAGTTGAAGCAAGTAAATCAACAATAAATGGATTTTCTCCAACAATAATATATCCAAGTTTTATCGGATTTCCTCCTCTTGGTCCTTCTCCTTCATGTGCAATAATGCCATCCATAAAACAAAGCCCGGTTTTTAATGAATCAGCTAAATCAACAATCATTTTCGAAAAAACGACTGAGTCTGGAAATCTTGTATGAAGATAAGCTTTAGTTTTTCCTGGAATTACGCCAAAAAGATTTTTCATGCCTCCCGTAAAAACAGTTAAGGAGTGATTTTTAAGTTTTGGTAAAGATATTATTTTATCAAAGTTCAATACTTCGGATGCTACTTCAAAATTTTTTATTATATTTTTTTTATTTCCATTAATCTGTGTTTTTCCCTTAAAATCAATAAATGGAATATTATATTTTTCACAAATCTGGTAGATTCCAACATCTTTTGCGACTTTTATAGAGGGTGAAACAGCCGGGGAGTCTCCGCATGCTATTTCAAGCTGATAATCATTTTTTTTTGCTTCTTCAATAAAAAATTTTATAACAGCTTCAAAGAACAGAGGATGAGTAATAACACCTGTTTCAGGATTATCAGAAGCTAAAAGATTTGGTTTTAAAAGAATTTTATCTTTACTATTAAAATACTTTTGAAAGCCACCTAAATAAGAAGCAGCCTCTATTAGCTTCTCTTTTATCAGATCTACATCATAGTCACTTAAATGAAAAAAACAAACCTTCATAAATAGATTTCCTATAAATGTATTATTTTAATTATTTGTATTATTTTATTTATGAGTGTTATTTTATTTTTTTTACTTGTTCGTCCTTTGATGATTATAGATATTTTTGTAATTATTTCAATTAATGATTGGAAAAATATAAACATACAGATATGAATAAGAATAGGATATGAATAAGGATATATAAAATATTGATAGTAAATTTTTTAATATATTTTATACTAATAAGAGAAAAAATTCCAAATATAATATGCTATTAAGTAAATCGTGACGGAAGGTTATGGATAAAAAAAGCAAGAAATTATTATTAAAGATTCAAAAAAATGAGATGACTGAATATCATATTTACTTAAAATTATCTAAAATCATCAAGGATGAAAAAAACAAAAACATATTGCAAAAAATCGCCGAAGCTGAAAAGGCTCATGGAAATTACTGGCAAAATATTACCAAAGTCAAGGTAAAACCAAATATTTTCAAAGTTTATCTTAGGCTATTTTTAGCAAAAATATTTGGAATTACCTTTGTTTTGAAACTAATGGAAAAAAGAGAAGGAACAGGTTCCAAGTTATATGAGGATATTTCGGTGGAATTTTCAGAGGCTAAAAATATTAGCAAAGAAGAAGCAGAACATGAAAAAGAGTTGATTTCTATGTTAGATGAAGAAAAACTGAAATATGTTGGTTCAATAGTTTTAGGCCTCAATGATGCCTTAGTCGAATTGACTGGAGCACTTGCAGGTTTTACTCTTGCACTTGGTCAAACAAAAACTATTTCTCTTGCCGGGCTTATTACTGGAATCTCAGCTGCATTCTCAATGGCTGCATCGGATTATCTTTCATCTAAAGCAGAAGGAGATCCAAAAGCTACAAAATCAGCATTTTATACTGGTACAGCATATATTATAACGGTAATACTTCTTATTCTTCCATTTTTATTTATAAAAGAAAAATTTTTATGTCTTGGTATTACTTTACTTATAGTCATACTTATAATATTATTCTTTAATTACTATTTATCTGTAGCCAAAGATTTAGATTTCAAGCATCGATTTTTCGAAATGGCTTTTATAAGTTTGGGTGTAGCAACTTTTTCTTTTTTTATAGGTTGGTTTTTAAAAGTTGTACTTAATGTCGATGTATAATTTTAAGCTTAGTTGTTTAATTTTTTACCTAAGCTTAAAATAATCTACTTAGCCCAATAAAAATATTAAAAAGAATCAAGATAATAATTATTAAACCAGATTTTTTATGTATAATTCTTAAATATCTTAAAATATTTGCTTTTTGTAAAGACTTTAAATTGACTAGATATTTATTTGTAATAATAAAACCGGCAATCGACTGAAGCAATATAAGAAGAAAGACAAAAAGCCCAATTATCCCATGAATGGATGAAAAATGATTCATCTGGAAATTATTAACCATAAGTATAGCAATAATAAAGCCAAAAATTGCCAAAATAGTCTTTATCTGATTTAATAATTTATGGATTTTTAGCCACCAACTTTTTTTTCTTAAAAATTTTGCAATCAAACCAGCTACTAGAGAAATTACAAAAACCACTATCATCAATCCTAAATGAATATATAATAAATTCATAACAACTCCTATGTGTTCTAAAATTAAACCAAATTTCAATCATTTAATTACAATTATTTCACTTCCTCTTTTTTTATGTTTTGATTTTATATCTGTCGAGTCTGAATAAGCCCACAGTAATTTTATTTCTTTCCCCTTTAATATTGGTTTATCTTTTGAATCTTTTGTATCAGTTTTCCTTGAAAATTCGAAATAAATTTTGTTATTATCCTTTTTGCCAGCAAAAGAAAGGATATCATAAGTTCCATTTATTGATGTGTCATCAGGGTGAGGTCCAAAGATTCCTGTTGAATATGTATCGAAGGCTTTAACTTCCTTATCTAATACCACTGCCAAAATCATATCGGCATCTTTCATAGCTGATGTTGGATCAAAACCAATAGCTATCCAACCTGATGCATTTGATTCTATTCCAAAATATACTATATCTTTTAAAATTTCTGCATAAACAATAAAGTTATTATTATCAAAAGAATATTTATTGGTATATTCATTTGGATTAATGATACCATCCACAATTATCTTGTTTTGTGAAGAAATATTGATGTAAAACATCAAAATAAAAATAAGAATAAAAGTCATAGCAAAAAGAAATTTCCTAATACTTTTCATAGATTAAACCTCCTCATTCTTTTTATAATTATAATATAATAAAAATTCAAAAAAGAAAAGTTAACAATTTCTTGCTTAAATATAATGCTATTGTAAACTTAAATTAAGAAAGGCGGGAAAAATGAAAACAAAAAATATAGTTTTCTTAATAATTATTTCTATTATATTGATCTTTTTTATTTTTTTGGCTTTGAAAATTTATTTTGAAGTAAAAAACTATAATAAGCAAATAAATGATTTACAAATTTCTGATATTGATTTAAGCAGTGTTAAAGATGGTATTTATAGGGGAGAATATATTACTATACCTGTTTCTGCGAAAGTTGAGGTTACAGTCAAAGATCATAAAATAATTGATATAAAATTATTGGAACATAGAAATGGTAAAGGTCAGCCAGCAGAAGCCATTGTAGAAAAAGTATTAAAAGATCAAAAACTTAAAGTTGATGTTGTAAGTGGAGCAACTGCAAGCAGTAAAGTCATATTGAAAGCTATAGAAAATGCTCTTTTAAGTAATTAATGTTTTATAAACAATTCGAAATATAATTATAATACTGTCAAGGTTTCTTAAAAATGGAAAAAGAATCTACTAAAAATACAGTATTTGATTGGCTTTTAAAAGGTGATCCTTCTATTATTTATCAAACTTATAGAGATTTACTTGATGCAAAAACATCAGAGATCAAAGATTTGCAACAGCAGATTTCCAAAAAAGGTTGGGGATTTCAATTCTTAAGCAAAAGAGATAACCAAACGGGTATGTGGGCTAACGGATTATACTCACCCAAGTGGATTTCTACGACTTATACTTTGTTAGATTTAAAAAATCTTGGGATAGACCCTGAGTTAAAAGAATATAAAGAAAGTTCTCTTATCTTATTAAATGGTCTTTGGAAGATTCCAGAAAAGAAAGGAGAGAGATTCCTAGATCTTTGCATTTGCGGGATGATATTAAATATCTGTTGTTATGCTAAAATACAATCGGAAAAAATAGATCAAATCGTAGATTATATTCTTGAAAAAAAATTTGCAGATGGAGGTTTTAATTGTAGGTGGGAGTATGATAAAAATCATAGTTCTCTTCATACTACTATTAATATACTAGAAGGTTTAAAAGAATATATATTTAATGGTTATCAATATAGAAAAGGTGAAATAGTTAAATCAATAGAGCTATCTTGTGAATTCATACTTAAACATAAATTATATAAATCGGATAAGACAGATCAAATAATAGATAAAAAAATGATATTATTATCATGGCCCTCTAGATGGCATTATGATATATTAAGAGGACTTGATTTTTTTCAGAGTATTCAATTTCCATATGATATAAGAATGAAAGAAGCCATTATTTTAATTTTGTCCAAAAAAACAAAAGACAACTTATGGAAAACACAACAGAAATATCCTGGCTTGGTACATTTTGATATGGAACCAGTAGGTCAAGTTGGAAGAATAAATACATTAAGAGTTTTAAGAGTATTGAAGAAATATGATAAAGAAGATTATTTTAATATTTCTAAGTTAAATTCTTGACATTACAATACATGAAAAAGTATTCCAAAAAAATGACAGATTGAACCTGCAAGAACAAAAAGATGCCAGATAGCATGGGAATAAGCAACTTTTTTTAAAGCATAGAAGAATACCCCTAAAGTATAGCATAAACCACCTATTAAAAACCATGTGAGAAGCCGAAATGAAGAATTTTGGATAAGAGGTTTTAATGCGAAAACAACAATCCAACCCATGAAAACATAAAACAATGTAGATATTTTATTGTATTTTCCAGTAAAAAAAGACTTAAAAATAATTCCACAAATTGCCATACCCCAGACCAATCCAAACAAGGTCCATCCAATTGGTCCTCTTAAGGTTATCAATGTTATAGGAGTATATGTCCCAGCTATTAAGATAAATATAGAGCAATGATCCAATATCCTAAAAAATCTTTTAACTTTTGGATTTGTGAAACTGTGATACAAAGTAGAAAAAAGATATAATATTATTAAACTTGTTCCAAATAATGAAAATGAAACAATCTTCCAAGGGTTCCCCTGCAAAGCTGCAAAAACAACAAGTATCGTAAGAGCAGCTATCGACAATGCAATGCCTATACCATGAGTTATACTATTTGCAATCTCTTGCTTTAATTCTAGATTAATATCTTTTTTTTGGTAAGACATATATTCCTGCATCGAATTTATTTAATTATAAATTTTCAGAAGATTTATGTTTTATTACTTTACCTGTTGCAATATAATAAACATCCTCAGCTATATTTGTAGCAAGATCAGCTACTCTTTCAAGGTTTCGTGAAATCAAAACTAAAGATAATGCGGTACTTTTCTCTTCAACTGAATTTACAGGTACGCTTAAAAAATTCAAGATTATCTTTTCATTTAGTTTATCCATGTTATCATCCTGCTCACAAACAGATGTCGCTTTATCCGAATCTTCATAAGAAAAAGAAGCAATAGCATCTTCAAACATAGAGTTTGCAAAACTTGCCATCGAGAAAATCTCTTCACTTACCACTCCTAATGGATACTTAAAAAGTTCTAGTCCAGCTTCTGCTATATTTACAGCATGATCGGCTATTCTTTCAAGATCATTATTGATTTTTAATGACATTATTATCTGCCTAAGTATTTTACCTTTTGGTTGAAACTGAGCTATAGAAGAAATACAATACTCATCGATTTCAAGTTCTTTTATATTTGCATATGGCTCAAGATCATTTATAATATTTAGAAGTAATTTTGAGTCCCTTTTAGATAACCCCTCTATGCATTTATTCATCATATCTTTTACAAAAGAAGCATAAGAAAGAACAGATCTTTTTAATTCATTCATCATGTTGTCTATCATAAATCACTCCTATTTATAGTTTAGCCAAATTTTCCACTTAAATATTCCTCTGTTACCGGGGAATCTGGGGATGTAAATATTTTCTTGCTAGGACCAAATTCTATAAGTTCCCCGAGATAAAGAAATGCCACATAATCTGATACTCTTGCCGCTTGAGCGATATTGTGTGTAACAAGCAATATAGTTACAGTTTGTTTTAAGCTCATCATAAGTTCTTCTATTTTAGATGTTGCCTTAGGATCAAGAGCCGATGTTGGTTCATCTAAAAGTAAGATTTCTGGTTCCATAGCTAGGGCTCTTGCAATACAAAGTCTTTGTTGCTGACCACCAGATAGAAATGTTCCTTTTTTGAATAGATCAGCCTTAACTTCATCATATAACCCACTTCGAATCAAAGATGTCTCAACAATTCTATCTGCTTCTTTTTTGGTAAGATGCAACCCATTTAGTTTATATCCAGCTATAACATTATCATAGATGCTCATTGTAGGGAATGGGTTTGGTCTTTGAAATACCATACCGACTTTTCTTCGTAAGAGTATCGGGTCAATCTCAAAAATATTTTGATCATCAAGGTATATGGCACCTTTAGAAGTAACATCTGAGTTTAAATCATGTAACCGATTTACTGCTCGAATTAAAGTAGTTTTACCACATCCTGAGGGTCCCATTATTGCAGTTACACTATTTTTTTGAACATCAAAAGAAATATTTTTTAATACGGTGTTTTTCCCATATGAGACATAAAAATTTTCGATTCTTAATATTCTATCTTCCACTTTTTTGCTCCGAATTTAGCTGTAATATTTATCAACAAGACAAAAAGAACAAGAACAAATGCAGAGCTCCAGGCGATTTTATGTAGCTCTGGATAAGGACTCATTGTATAGTTAAATATGACAAGAGGAATTGCATTTATAGGCTTGTTAAAACTTAAAGATAGGAATTGATTACCAAAAGCAGTGAAAAGTAGTGGTGCGGTTTCACCAGCTATCCTTGCTATCCCGACTAAAATTCCACTTAGAATACCAGAAATACCACTTGGTAGAATGACCTTTATAATTGTTTTGTAGTAAGGCACTCCAAGTGCAATTGCAGCTTCTTTTATAGTGTAAGGTATTCTCGATATAGTTTCTTCAGTGTTTATTATAACATAGGGTAACATCATTATAAAGAGAGCCACAGTTCCAGCAAAAGCCGAAAAATGTCTCATCGGCTTTACACATATTATATAAGCAATAATACCTATTACTATTGAAGGTATTCCCTGAATTATCTCGGCTGAAAGTCTCACAGGGATATATATCTTTTTCCCCTTATTTTCAGATAAAAATAGACCAATTATTATGCCAAAAATACTTGCGAAGATTGAAGAACTAATAACCATTAAAAAAGTTCCTATTATAGCATTTAATATGCCATTTTCTGGTTCTCCAACTGGCCTTGTATTGAAGATAAAAAGATTTATCGAAAAGGTTTCAATCCCTTTTTTTACAATTAATCCAAGTATGAAAAATAAAGGTAAGATAGCAACTAAAGATAAAAAAATAATAGTAATGTTAAAAAGTTTATTTTTGGTTTTTCTAAGAATAAGATTATTGTCCTTACTAATTTTAGCAGCCATAAAAATCCTTATTTATCATTTTTTCATTAAATTGTTGCCTTTGCGGCTTTTTTTATAAAAATTTTACCTATAAGATTGATGATTGATGTTATTATAAATAGCAACAAAGCCATTAAAATGAGGTTTGAAGAATGAAGATAACTTGTAGATTCTGCAAATTCATTGGCTATAACACTAGCCATAGTGTTTGATGGTGAAAATATTGATTTTGGTAAGAAGTTTGAATTTCCTATTAACATTGTCACAGCCATGGTTTCGCCAAGGGCTCTTCCTAAAGATAATAGAACTCCAGCTAAAACACCAGATCTCCCAAAAGGAAATACAACTTTAGTTATAACTTCATATTTTGTTGCACCAAGACTATAAGCTGCTTCCTGCAAATCACGAGGACACATGAGAAAGACTTCTCTTGTTATACTTGCCGAATATGGGATTATCATAATACTTAATACTAAAGATGCTGAAAATATGCCAACACCATAAGGTGCAACTCCAATTTTGATTTGAAACATTCTTATAAGTGGTAAAAGTATAAAATATGCGGCAAGTCCATATATAACAGAAGGAATTGCAGCAAGAAGTTCTACTGAGCTTTCGATGATGGTTCTAAAAGTTCCTTTTTCTAAATATTGAGAAAGAAAATAGGCTATTGAAATTGAAAAAGGATAACTTATGATAAGAGCTATAAAAGAGGTCATTAAAGTTCCGACTATAAATGGCAAAAATGTATAAGAATCATTTAATGGATCCCAGGCTTTATTTGAAAATAATGATAAAATATTTACTTTAAGAGCTGGTATTGAATCCCTAACCAAAAATAGAAAGATTATACCTAATAATAATATTAAAAGTAAAGCTGAAAAAGTTAGAAAATACTTAAATATTTTATCTTTCATCTTTTTAACCTACTGATTAGAAATTAAAAAACTAAAATCTAATTTGTATTAAGATTTTGTTAATTTTGTGTTAAGATTAAAAAAGGTGCCCATAAGATTAGGCACCCAGAAATTTTATCAAAATCAGTTAATTCAATAGGATTGTATAATGTAGTTTAATAAGGTAGTTTCAGTGAAGTTTGATTTTTATTAACATAAAATATTTAATATCTATTTACTTAAGAACAGGCACTCCATTGAAAGTGACTTTTTTAAGCTGAGCTTCAGCTTTTTTTACTGCTGCTAAAGGAAGTGGTGCATAACCAAGTTCTTTTGCATATTTTTGACCATCATGAATTATAAACCAGAAAAGGTCTAACATCGCTTTTACCAACTCAATACTTCTTCCATTGTAGTTCTGTTCAGCATAAAGGATTATCCAGGTAAAGGAACTAATAGGATAACCATTTTTAGAACTAGTATTTGTTAAAGAAACCTTAGTATCATCTGCCATATTGACTTCTGCCGCTAGTGAAACTGAATCAAGATTTGGTTCTATGAAGTTTCCAGAGCTGTTTTGAACTGATGCATATTTTATATTATTCTGAATTGCATAAACAAGCTCAACATAACCTATGGCTCCAGGAGTTTGGGTTACAAATCCAGCAACACCAGGATTTCCTTTTTGACCTATTGTTGATTGATTCCAATTTAATGATTTTCCAGTTCCTAAAGTAGAAGCCCAATCTTTACTTGCTTTTGAAAGATATTCAGAAAAAATATAAGTTGTTCCACTTCCATCTGTTCTTCTTGTAACAATTATAGGTAAATTAGGCATTTTGACTGAAGGATTAACCTTTGCAATTTCTGGATCATTCCATTTTGTAATTTTACCCATAAATATCTTTGCTATTAAATCACCAGTCAATCTAATAGATGGGTTCCCAGGTAGATTGTATATAACTACGACAGCACCAAGGCATGTTGGAAAGTGTATAATAGGATTTTTAGCGAGTTGTTCTTCTTCGATAGTCATAGGTGCATCTGTCGCACCAAAATCCATGATTTTATCTGTAAGGCCTTTGATTCCACCGCCAGAACCAATTCCTTGATAATTTACTTTCACACCTTTTAAGTTATAATAGATATCAAATAGTTTTGAATAAAAAGGCTGTGGGAAAGTAGCGCCACCACCTGTTATTTCAATCTTAGATTGTGCAGTAAGATTGCTAAAGAAAATTATTAATAAAATTGAAAGAAATAAAAAGATTAAAGCTTTTTTGCTCATATAAAAGTCCTCCTTTACATTTGTAATAAAATTCTTGAATGTTTATTTAGATTAAAATTATTGTTTTTTTTATGTTAAATATTTGTTAAGAAAAGATTAGAATTTAAGATAAGTCGCTTGAAAAATTATCTATTTAAATATTAAATAATTATTTTTTAAGATAAATAAGGGAGTACAACAACGAATTTTGAACCTTTGTATGGGTGACTTATAACATCGATACTACCACCAAGAATTATAGTGGCTTTTTTCACTATTGAAAGACCAAGTCCAGTTCCACCCCTTTGCTTACTTCTACTTTTATCTACACAATAAAAAGGTTCAAAAATTTTGGGGATTTCTTTTTCTTCTATTCCTATTCCAGAATCTTCAACTGAAAGTATTAATTTGTCATTGGTTTTTTCAGCACTAATTATAACAAATCCCTGATCGGTATATTTTATGGCATTATCAACAAGATTAATTAAAATCTGTTCAAATAGATTTTTATCTGTACTGAAAATTATCTCTTTATCTAAAGTTTTATAAGATAACTCTATATTTTTTTCTTTAGCTGTTGCGTAAAATAAAAGCATTATCTCATTTATAGTTGAATTTATTTCGAACTTTTCTATATTTAATTTTTTCTGATAGTGCATTTTTTCAAGTTCTATTATATCTTCCGTTAAAAGTATAAGGCGATGACAATTTCTCTCAGCTATCTGGGCATAAGAAAGTATACTGCTTAACTTTTTTTCCTCTGCTTCTATTATTATCTGCTCTAAAAAACCATTTAGAGAAGTAAGAGGTGTTTTTAGTTCATGAGTTATTGCTGAAAGTATCCCTTTTATAAGCTCATAGTATCTTTTGGCTTCACTTATATCTGTAAAAATCAAAAAGATAGAATTTATTGAATTTAAAAAAGCTACTCGTAATAAAAATAGTCTATCACCAAACTCAATTTCAACCAAAGTTTTATCTTTGTATTCCATAGTTTTTTGCACTGCTGATGAAATTTCAGAAGATATGAAAATTTCCCAAAAATATTTTTCTTTATATTGGGTTTGAAATTTATCAGGGATAAATGTCTTTCTTGCGATGCCATTAGCAACAAGGGCTTGACCATTTTCGGAAAAAAGTAAAACAGGTTCATCAAAATTTTCAAAAAGATTTGAAATAATTTCTATTTCATTTTTCACAATTTTTTCTTTGGTTTTTGAAAACGATATCAGAAGTAGGTTTTCTATTTTGTTCTGTAACTGTTTGCCATAAATCCAACTTTTTTGCTTTAAGAAAATATTATTATTCTCTTTTCCTTCAGTAATATTTTGTATACTAAGTAATGCCAAATTAATGATTGAAAAAAGATAAGAATTCTGATTGAAACTTAAAAGCATCGTTATAAAAAAGAGTAAAAATAGAAAAGATAAAAGGATTATTGTTGAGATCAAATTGGTTTTTTCAAGTTGGGTTATTTCTTTACTTATCCTTATAAAACCTATACATTTGGCATCTTTAGTAACTATTTTAGAATAGTAAAATAGCTTCTTGCCAAGTGTTTTACTGGTTCTAATTTCATATGAACTTCCTTTTTGCATTGATTGAAGAAGCTCGATTCTATCAAAGTGAGCTTCCATAATAGATATATCTGCTTTATTGTCATATAAGACTTTACCATTACAATCAATTAGAGTAACTCTTGAATTTAGGCTAGAAAATTCGGGTAGATTTGAAAAGTCTTTATCAATAGATTTCTCAATTATATTAGAAATGTCCGAGCAAAAATCTAGATTTTCATATATGAATTTTTTATAGTTGTAGTTTAAAATTACTGATAATAGTACAATAAAAATAAGAAAGAAAAGAAGAAATGTAAAAACAAGGTTTCTGAATAATATCTTTTTTTTTAATAACTCTGTTTCATCCATTAATTATACCTTCATTTCTAAAATATTTATATATCAAACTTATAACCAATTCCTCTTTCATTTTTAATATATTTTCCAGCTTTTTTCAATTTTTGACGAAGATGAGTTACATGAACATCTATGGTCCTATCAATAACTGCTTTCTCGTTTCCCCAAAGATAATCTAAAAGTTTATCACGGCTTATAATCCATCCAGGGTTTTCCATCAATTTCTCAAGTATCTTAAACTCTGCTGAAGTTAGGTTTAACTTTTCATTATCAAAAAAAACCGAATGTCTTACCTTGGAAAGTTTTAAATTTCCCTCAGGTAATTCTAATACTAATTCGTCTTTTTCGATTTCTTCATGTTTAAAGGATTTTTCTTTTTGAATCTGCTTTTTAACCCTTACTAAAAGTTCTTTAACTGAAAAAGGTTTTACTATATAATCATCAGCACCAATTTCAAGTCCAACCACTTTGTCGATCTCATCTGTCTTCGCACTAACAATTATTAAAGGTATATAGTTATAATCTTTTGATGTTTTTAATCTTTTTATTATCTCAAATCCATCAATATCTGGAAGCATAAGATCCAATATTATTAAATCTGGTATTTTAAATTTTAGCCTTTCAAAAAAATCTTTTGCTGAACCAAAACCTTCAAAAATATAATGCTCCTTTGTAAAGGTTGTTTCAAGTAGAGAAAGAATGTCGCTATCATCTTCAATAGCAAAAATAATTTTCCGATTCATATCATAACCTTAAATATTAACTTTTAAATTCATCTAATTAATAGGTAAATCAAATTTGATTTATGTCAAAATCAAGAAATTTCATTTTCTATAATTAACTGATTGAATATTTCAACAATATATGGATCATACTGCTTACCACTACAGTTAATAATTTCATCAAGAGCTTGGTCTACATTTTTTATTATATTATATGGTCTTTGAGAGGTCATCGCATCAAATGAATCTGCAATAGATAAAATTCTACATTCAATTGGGATTTCTTCGCCTTTCAAACCCAGTGGGTAACCTTTGCCATCCCATCTTTCATGATGTTTAAGAACAAGTTCAGCAATATTTGAAAGTTCTTCAGAATTAATAGCTATTCTGTACCCCTTTTCAGAATGAGACTTCATTATTTCCCATTCAGATTCGGACAATTTTCCAGGTTTTTGTAAAATAGAATCAGGTATTGCAATTTTCCCTATATCATGAACTTCTGAAAGAAGAAAAAGGTTGTCTTTTTTGCTTTTTTCAAGATTCATTTTCTCTGCAATCTTTCTACATATTTCAAGAACTCTATTTGTATGTCCCATTGTTATATAATCTTTCTCAGCAAGAGCAGAAAGAAGTACTTTTAAAATTGTATTTTTATTGCTGGATTTATTTAAGAGTTTATTTCTATACATCATATCATCGGCTTTTTTAAGTTGACCTCTAATCTCTTCCTTAGAAAAAACAAGGGAATAACCAGATGATGAATTTATTATTATTGTTTTATCCTTACTTTCTTCATTAAATTTTACTATATTATTTTCAATCCTTTTTATGACTTCCTCTACAAGTTTATTGTTTCCATTAGTTATAAGGATCAAAAACTCATCACCACCAATCCTGAAAACAAGATCATCTTTCCTAACGCAATGTAAAAGTATTTGAGCATAACTTTTTAATAGTTTATCTCCAACATCATGTCCGAAAGAGTCATTTATAAATTTTAAGCCATTTATATCTGACACAATAAGACCAATAGGTAATTTTTCTTCAAAATTGCTATTTTCAATAAATTCTTCGAATTGATTAAGGTTATAAAGATCTGTTAAAGCATCTTTTTGAGCCATTATTTTTAGTTTATCTTCATACTCTTTGTTTTTTGTAAGGTCGGTGTAAATAGCAAAACCACCAATTGCCTTTCCATCTATGATTATTGGAACTCCTCTAATCAAAGTATAAATTTGTTTTTTGTTTTTTGTTATTCTTATACCTTCTAAAGTGATAACATTATTTTCTAAAACTTTATTTGTGATTTCAATCCCTTCATTTTTATTTTCCTGTTCATTAACTACATCGTCTATATGTTTTCCTATTGCTTCATCTCTTTTATACTCAAAAAGTCTTTCAAAGCTTTCGTTTATATTTACTATAATTCCTTTTTCATTGCATTCAGCAACTGCATCCTGTGAATTGTCAAAAAGTGTTTGGTATTTCTTTCTTTGAAGAATTTGTTTCTCCATTTCATTTTGCAGTTGAATAGTCCTAAGATTAATCTTTTCTCCAAGACTCTCATTTAATTTTTCAAGTTCGTCTTGAAGATTAGTAATCTCAGAAATATCATCAAAAAGAAGAAGATATCCAATTTTTTCAGAAAATTCATCTTTTATAGACATAAAATTAAGAAGTAAAGGTATTTTTTCATGATTACTTTTAATTGCATAGGATCTAATATTGCTAAAATCCATGGATTTATTTTCTTTAAGATAGGGAAAAAACTCCCAAATACCTTTTTCTTTTATTTTTTCTTCGGATTCCTCTAATAGATTTAAAGCTCCACTACTTATTTCAGTTATTTTCATCTCATCATTTAATATTATTATACCAGTTTTTGTTGAACGGAAAAGATAAAAATTACTTATATCAAGACTAGATTGCAGCAAATTGAATTTATTTATTGCTCGCCATATTGCTAAAATAGGAATTGAAAGCAAAATTGTAGCTATAGGAGGCAGCGGGTAGCTTCCAAATATAGGCCAGATTATATCTGTTGCTGTACCCAAGATAAAGACTGACAAAATACTTAGAATAAGTAGAGTAGCTTGTTTTTTTTCCCTTATATAGCTTGCATTTTTAAGCCATCTTACAAGTAAAAATAATGCAAATAAACTATAAGTTATGTAGTAAACATTGAAATAATGAAAAATGAACATGTTTACTGTTTTATCATTTATATATCCCCAGCCTAAAGGAGTTTTGAAATGCTCATAAGTTTTGACTGGACTTATAATAAAATATAAAATGAATGATATAAATGCAGGTAAATAAAGGCAAAATCTTGATAAAACTCTTTTTTTATTTAAAAGGTTCTCATGCTTTGACAGTATGATTATTAAATGAAGGAAAATAGCATAAAAAAAGCTATAAAAAATCGAACCAATTCTATGTAAAAAAGTTGCTAATTCAACAGTATTAGAAATGTTCATTAAAGCATAAGTGAAAGCCCATAGGAAAATCACTATAGTCAGCAGTAGGAATATTTTTTGAGTTCTATTTTTTTTATTTTTAAAAAATGTATATAGACCCAATGTAAGGCTTAAATTTGCTGAAAATAGATAAAATAAAGAAAATATCATATATGATTAATTAAAACTCCAATATAAATTATTTTACTTAATAATTTTTCTTTTACAATAATTAAAAAAAAGATTATTGAACCTTATTAAATATACTTTGTGAAATAATAATCAATAAATTCATTATTTTTGTAAATAAATTTAGCAGAATAAATACCTTTTTCGTTTAGCCAATTTAAAAATATTTTATCCCCTTCCCACATTGGAAGCTCTTTAAGTCTTTCATCATCAATCCATTTTAATGTACCTTCACTAGATTCTATTAAATCTCCGTCAAAATCTGTCACAAGATAAAGGAAAACATACCAACATTCGAAACCATCGAAAGCTGGGAAGGTGAGTATTCCTTTTAGTATTAAATTTTTAGCTATATATCCACTTTCCTCTTTTATTTCCCTTATGGCACATTCTTCTGGCGTTTCACCCTCTTCAATCTTTCCTCCAAGACCTATCCATTTACCACCATTCATATCATTGTTTTTTTTATTTCTGAAAAGCATTAATGTTTTATTATCCTTTTTCAGATAACATAGAGTTGCTAATTTCACAGATTATTCCTTTTTTTAGTCTGATTTAATTTTTTAATTTTTTTGACTAAAAAGTTTAATAAAGTTACAAACAATTTTTTAGTTTATCTAATTCAGACTTTATTATTATTTTTAAAAGTCAATGTTATTTAATATCGCTATCTAATATCCAATATAGTTGTAACTAATTAAATTTTATTTTCTTATTTTTTTACCGCAACTTGCACAGTAAATTACAAATTCATCGACACCATCCAGTTTTAAAAGTTTATCCATAGCTTTTTGGTCATATGCAGCAATACCACATACCCCGAAGCCAAAGGATTCTGCGACTAAGTAAAGGTTCTGACAAACATGCCCGATGTCTATTGCGGCAAGTTTAGCGGCCGCTTCAATATATTTGTACTCTGTTCTATAAGGAATAACTGACCAAAAAAAATAAACAGCCGGGTTCCAAAATTGCTCCAAGGTAGCCTTATGGATATCCATTTCAATTCCATCATAATATGGGATTTCCATTACTATACAGTTATCTATAGGAAGATACATATATATCCCTTTTTCTAGATTTTCAACTTTGTTTGCATAAAAATATGTCTCGAAAGGATGTCTCGCACCACCAGAAGGAACAGTTCTGAAAGAATAGTCGGGATAGTACTTCCTTATGCCCTGAGTGCAATAAAGAAGCTTTGAAAGCTGTTCAAAGCTGATTTTTTCATCTGAGTATTTTCTTGTTGATTTTCTTTGAATTATTAAATCAAAAAAATTGATTTCGACAGTTTGCCATTTTTCAATCGGAATTAATGGAATTTTCTTTTGATCTTCTTTTATAGGTTTTTGTTGAGAAGGGAAGGGAAGCTTTTTTGACATATCAGAATTATTAAAATCCACTGAAGTCCAATTTGATTTTAAGAATTCTCTTCTTAATAAAACATCATCTTTTCCCATAACTAATCCTTTTTTTGCTTTCTCTTATTTCTCTTTTAGTTCTTTTTATTAATTCTTTTTTATTTTTTAGTCTCTAACAAAATTTTTATTTATTTTTATTTCTTTTTTTCTTTGTCTCTATATTTCTCAGATTTATCATCTTCTTATATGCTTTTAATTTTCTTTTTTTTCAATTTTGTATATCTGTATATTTTATTATTTTTTTTCTAGTAAAAATATTTATCTATAAATTTTATAAATTTAGCGTTTTATAAAGATTTAAAATTTCCTCATATCTAAAACAGGAAACAAGATGATCGTTAACAAAGCCAGCTGCTTGCATGAAGGCATAACAAATAGTTGTTCCCACAAAGGTGAATCCCTCAAGTTTTAATTGTTTACTCATTTTATCCGAGACTTCATTTGAAGTTGGAATCTGTTTAACATCTACCCATCTATTCACTATAGGTCTTCCATCAACAAAACCCCATAGGAAGTTGGAAAAACTACCATGCTTTTCAACTATTTTTAAGTATTTATTTGCATTGTTAATTGCAGATTCGATTTTTAACCTATTTCTTATAATTCCTACATCTGAAAGCAATTCGCCTATCTTTTTTTCGCTGTATTTGGCCATTTTATAAGGGTCAAAGTTATCGAATGCTTTTCTAAAATTTTCTCTCTTTTTTAATATTGTCATCCAGCTTAAACCAGCTTGAGCACCATCAAGAATAAGCATTTCAAAAAGAACTTTATCATCAAAAACTGGAACCCCCCATTCTTTATCGTGATAACCAACATATATAGGATCATTCCCCGCCCAAGGACATCTTATTTTTTTATCTAAGTTTTCCAAACTTCCTCCAAAGAAAAATAAAAAAAATTTAGTATCTTCTTTGCATAAATAAGACAAATAGAATTCTGATTTCTTTATATAAACTAAAGGAAAAAATTTTAATTTCAATCTTTTTGTTTCATTTGTATTTTGAAAAAAGATTCTACTACTTTAGTAACATCATATTAACTATAACTATAGTTATTGTTAATAATATTAATAAATATTAGAATATATAATGTTAATTTAATTTTGTGGAGTAAAAACTCTTATTAATTATTATTAAAAGTTATTCAAAATTTAATTGAATTTATTTTAATGGTAAATCGAAAATATAAATAACTTGAAATCTTAAAATAATATATAAAAATATAATTATGAATTTTATTCATCAAATCACTTTGATAGAAATTTTAGTTCCTGCTATTGGTTCTGGTTTTATATTTTTTGGTATATTCTTATTTTTTTATTTATACTTAAAAACTAAAATAGATATATATCTTGCAACTTTTTTCTTAGGAATTAGTGCTTTAATGTTTGTTTTTAGTGAGTTTTTTATTATTTATCTTGGGGGTTTAAGATCTGATAGAAATCTTGGAATTTATTTTCATATATCGCAGCAGTTAGGTGGAGCATGGTTTATTTTTTCATTCCCCTTTTTTATTTATTTTGTATTTGAAACAAAAGATTTTTTCAAAAAAGTAAATAAAATTTTAATCTATTTAGGTCTATTTATTTCTATATCTATTACATTAGTAGCTATTATTAAACCAGATCTTTTTATTTCTACAAAAATCCCAAATACAAAATATCTTATATATGCAGCAAATTATGCGAGAGGAAAAGAAGGATTTGTTTATAGGTTAAGAGATATTATTTTATTTATAATTATAATATATTTTTATATTATTTTGATTTTTAATATTATTAAAAAGGTAAAATTAAATTTAATATTTGAAATATTTATAGGTTTAACAATTGCTATATTAGCTGCCATAGACGATATTTATTTTGTATATTTTGACAGATATATAGGTTACTTTTCACAACATCCTTTTTCAAGGTTTTCATTTGGGCTTACTATATTTACTATGTTGACAATGATAAGTATAATCAAGAATTTTTATAAGAAAGCTCTTATCACAGAAAAATTATATAATGAAATAGATAAGTTGAAAAAAGATTTTACCCTTATTTCTGACAATATTGATGAAGTATTTTGGATCTATAACCATGATTTAAGTGAACTTTACTTTGTGTCAAAATCATTCTCTTCGATATGGCCACTACCAGTAGAAAAAGTTATGGAAGATAAAGAATCTTGGAAAAATTATATCTATGAGGAAGATGTTAGTTTTGTAGAAACATATTTAACTAATTATAACCATTTAAGCATAATAGAATATAGGATTAATAATAATGAAAAAGTCATATGGATTAGGGATAAATTTTATAGGATAAAAGAAAACAATGATAATTTAATTAAATGGATAAGAGTTTCTGAGAATATTACAAAGCTGAAAGAGTTTCAGGATGAGCTTTTTTCATTGTATTACTTTGACTCTTTAACAAAACTAAAAAATAGAAAGTCATTCAACGAAAAAGTAAATGAAGTCATTCAACTTGCCGCAAGAGAAAAAAATAGCTTAAAAATAGTAATATTGACAGATATAGATAATTTTTCAAATATCAATGACAAATTTGGTTTTTCTTTTGGTGATGAAATATTGATACAATTTGTCGATAGGGTTAAAAATATTATTAGAAAAACAGATCATTTTTTTAGAATCGGAGCAGATGAATTTGCTATTATTCTTGGAAATGTAATGGAAAAATTTACTGGAACATTTGTCGCTGAAAAGATAATAGAAGCAATAAAAACACCTTTTTATGTAAATGGAGAAGAGATTTATATTACATTATGTTTTGGTATTTCCATTTACCCAGATGACGCAAATTCACCTGAAGATTTAGTAAAAAAGGCAGAAATGGCTTTAATAGAAGCTAAAAAAAATAAAAATTCAGTTATTTATTACAATAATGTGTTGAATGAACTAAGCTATAAAAGAATTAATTTAGAAATTCTTTTAAAAAAATCTCTTCAAAATAATAATTTCATTCTTCATTTTCAGCCAATATATAAAAATAATAAAGAATGTAGTAAAGTTGAAGTACTATTAAGATTAAAAGATAATAATAATCATTTTATTTCTCCAATCGAATTTATTCCGATTGCTGAATCAACAAATTTAATAAATCAGATTGGTAAAATTGTTATTGAAAATACTTTTAAGACTATTAAAACATATTTTTACGACAAAGAGATAGTTTTTTCAATAAATATATCTGGCAAACAACTTGAAGATCCAGAATTTATCAATTATGTTAAGATAAAAATCTCTGAATATGAAATTTCACCGCATAAAATCAATTTTGAAATAACTGAATCTATATTAATAAATAATATGGATGAAAATATATCCAAGTTATATAAAATAAAAGAGTTAGGTATAGGATTGTCTTTAGATGACTTTGGTACTGGATATTCATCATTTGCCAGGTTGAAGCTTCTCCCTTTCGATGAGTTAAAAATAGATAAAATTTTTATAGATAATATTGCAATTAACAACCAGGACAAAGAGATAGTTAATGTCATTATAAAACTATCACAAAGTTTAAATATGAAAGTAGTAGCAGAAGGTGTTGAAAATGAAGTTCAGTTTGAAGTATTAAAAACGTTGGGATGCAATTATTATCAAGGTTATTATTTCTCAAAACCAGTGCCTATTGAAAGATTATTGGAAATTTAAGTTAAATATTTTATTATAAAGATCCAAACCAAAACTTGAGTCTAAAGGATCGCTTGGGTAAATTTTGAAAGTTCTTATACCATCTTCTTTTCTTTCTGGAGATAAGAATTCAATTTTATCATCTTTATTTTTATAAAAGTTATATACAAGGTCATAAAAATGAGTCACAAAAATTATTTTTATATTTTTCTCAAGAAAGGCTTTTATTATCTGTCTTGCTATTTCAGAGCCTTCATACTCGTTGGTGGAAGATAATGATTCATTGAAAAGAATAATAGAATCTTTTTTAATGACTTTTACTATTTCACTTAGTCTTAAAAGTTCTTCTTCAAGCTTACCACTTTCTAATTTCTTATCTTCTTCTTTAATAAAGTGAGTAAAAATCGCTTTTGCTATATTTGCACTAAAGAATTTTGCTCCAACAAACATGCCACATTGCATCATTATCTGGGCTTGTCCAATGCTTCGTAAAAATGTCGATTTCCCTCCTTGGTTTGCTCCTGTTATAAAAATAAGCTCTTTCCCATCAAGATTTAAATTATTGGTAATAACTTCTCCTTTTTTAAGCAAAGCTAAGCTGATATCATATAAGCCTTCAAAATTAAGTCTTTTTTCAGACATTTTATATAGTGTTGGAAATGTAACATTTAAGTTGAGTTCTTGAGTTTTTTCATAGAGATTTATGCAACCAACATAAAAAGCTATTTCATCTCTAAGGTGAAAGAAAAAGTTTGTGACATGATCAGCAGATTGCGCTAAAGCATTTGCAGTAAGGTTTGTTGCTCTCTCCTGTCTTCGTATTAAATCTAAACCACCACTTTCATCCCTTGGATGAATGCAAACTTTATCTACAAATTGCCATTTCAAGTGATTTTTTAAACCCTCAAAAGGTTTACACAAAAAATAATTAACACCCTGATTGTAATTTCCTAATTTGGCACTTATAAGTATCCCATGGTCAAATTTTAAATCTTTAAGTATTTTTGAAACCTTTGAAAGATAATCTTCACTAAGTTCATCTTGTATCATCTTGAAAAATCTTTTGAAGGCATAAGACTTAAATTTATTAGCATTTTCATCAGCAATACTTCGGAGTTTTGCAAGCATTTCAAATAGTACCTGAAGTGTCAAGATTGAGCTAAACATAATAGAATTTATTGACATGGATGAGATATTGAAGAAAGACCATCTCCTTTTCTTTACTATCGCTTCGATTGCGATATTGTACATTTCACGGATAACAGATGGATGGTTAATACAATCTTCCAAAATCATTTGCCTATATGTAATCGCTTCAATATCTATTAAATTTGTAAAGATTACCTTCCTTGAAATATCATAGATAAGTTCATCTCCATTAGCCATAACATCAAGAATAACATCAAGTCCTAAATCTTTTAATATTATCTCACTTTCTTTAGAAGGTTGGATATCTTTATCGAAATCCTTATCTTTATATATTAAATTTACTTTCATGATATAATCTTTTCCTTTAATATTTCATATGTAAGTCCATATTGTTGTGCAATATGCATAGCATATGCAAGACCATCAGCTGGTTTTCTAATGATTTTAAATGTTCTCTTTACAGGGTTATTTGGATCGACTGTGCTGACCATGCTTACGATTTTTTCAGAATAACTACTTAGTTCATCGAGAAAAGTTACCCAAATACCTAGGACATCCTTTTTTATCAATGTATCCATTATTTTTTTACCTATTGATATAGCATCTTTTAGTGCAGTTGAAGAAAGAAATTCATTTATAATAATTATGCTATTTTGAGTCGAATTATCTATAATTTTTTTCATCCTTACCAAGTCGCTTTGCAATTTTCCTTGAAGGCTTTGTACCTTTTCCTCTCTTTCAAAGTGAGTTAAAATTTTATCATAAAGAAATAGTCTGGCTTTTCTTGAAGGGATCGGAAATCCTAAGGATGCAAGAAAGTGCAATTGCCCAAACATTTTAGCAAAAGTTGTTTTCCCTCCCTGATTTGGACCTGAAACAACAATTATTCTTTCTTCTTTTTTAAGATAAAAGTCATTTGTAATAATTATCTTTTCTTGATTAATTAACTTGCTTGCAAGAACTATATCAAAACATTCATACCCATATATTTCTTTAGTATCTGTAACAATTTCTGGGTAGGAGAAATTTAAGCCAAAATCTTTAAGTTTCTTAATATATTCTAAGTATGAGATATAAAATTGAATTTCTCTTGAAAATCTTGCGAGGATTTCCTGAACAAAATATTTATTGTTCTCATAAAATTCATCTAGTTTTATAAATGTTTTGGGGTATAGCTTAGCAACTAAATTCAAAACAGCTACTTCGACATGTTCTGCGAAAGGTTCTTCAGTAAATGTTTTTCTGTAGTCTTTGGTCTCTTGATCTCTAAATTTCTCAAAGATTTTTTCGACTTCAATAGTATAGTCTTCTTCATTTTCATATTTTCTTACTTTAATGCAATTATCTTTTATAAGCATGCAATATTTCAATTTAGTTAATTCTTCATGCAAGGTTTTTGCTTCACTCAGAAGATCTGCAAAATTATTAGATCTCACATAATTTGAAAGAAAACTTTTAAATTCAGTTAAACCTTCAGATTTAAGATTAAACTTATGAAATAATTCTTCAAAATTTTTAATATTTTCATGATATACTATAAATGAGTTTAAAAATCTTCCTTTTTCAAGATAGTTTTTATGTTTTTCCTCAGTTTCTTTTAAGTATTTTATGACCATTTCAACATTTTTAACAGCATCAAATATAATATGAGCAAAATCCTTTATCTTCTTAAAAAGTTCGTCATTTACTTCAAGATCTTTCATTATTTCCTGTCGAAAAATGATTGTTTCTTTGTCGCATAAAGGTCTATAGAAAAATTCTTTTAAGTTGTATTTTTCCTTATGTTTTACAAGTTCCTCGATAAAATAATCTAGATTTAAATCATTAAAAAATTCAGGTTCTTTATCATTATACATAAAATTGTCATTCAAAAAAACCTTTTGATCTTTTTCCTTAAATAAAATGCTATTAAATGCCATAAGTTGCCTCAAAAAAATCACCATAAATTTTATATCGTAAATTTTTATATTCTATTATTTCACCTCAAATTTAATGGTTTTAAATTAAATAGCAATTCTTTAAGATAATATTTTAAAGTTCGAATATAACTGTAAAATATTTTCAAATAGTTTTGTAATAATTATTTGAATAAATAATTTTGACAAAAAATATATCATAAATTAAGATCAATTTATATTAAATTTCTATGTAATTATTGTTATAAAATCAGAATATGAATAAGTTCATCTTCAAAATTAATCCAAATTTAAAATGGAGGTAAAAAATGTCTAATGTTGAAAAATCGGATAGGAAAAAACAGAATCTTTACAGATGGGTTAGATGGCTACTTCTTTTATCTGTTTTTATTTTATCAACAACCTTGGCTCAACTTCACCAATACTATAAAGTCGCAAAGGTTCAAGGGGTTGATGCTTTCTGTCCTTTTGGAGCTTTGGAATCAATCTTTTCATTTCTTGGCTATGGATTTATTCTTAAAAGGCTGGCTCTTACAAATTTTATAATAATATTAGCTGTTCTAGTTTTAGTCATTTTATTTAGGCGAGCTTTTTGTGGACAGATCTGTACCTTAGGTGCAATACAGGAATTTTTTGGCAATATTGGCAAGAAGATATTCAAAAATAGATTTAAAGTGCCAGCCAAACTAGATAAACCATTAAGATATCTTAAATATATTATATTTGTAATAATTATTATATGGCAATCGATAGTGACATATAAATTTATACAAGTAGGTGTTCCAAATGAGATTCAACTTGTCATAAGACCTTATGATCCATGGGCTACATTTAATCATCTTTTGTCCGCTGAACTTTTTACAGATTTTTTAATAGGTTTTTTGGTTTTGATTTTTACTGTAATGATAGGTTCATTTTTATTTGAAAGATTTTTTTGTAAATATCTTTGCCCTATGGGAGCTTTTTTAGGGTTGATTAACAAAATAGGTCTATTCAAAGTTACCAGAAATACAAAAACATGTATTTTGTGTAAGGCTTGTAATAAGGCATGTCCAGTTAATATTGATGTAATGTCTGTTGAAAAAGTAAATTCAAGTGAATGCATAAATTGTAATGAATGTGTGAATGTATGTCCAGTTAAAGATACTCTTTACATAGAAGGACCTAAAAAGAAAAGAATTTCACCTTTCGCATTAACATTAGTAACTGCTCTTATATTCATTGTAATCATTGGGCTTACAACTGCTACTGGTCAATTTCAATGGACTCAACCAACACTGAAATCTCAAGTGATGACAACAGGTGGTTTTGATCCTGCTTTGATAAAAGGAAGTAGTACATTTAAAGAGATTTCAGAGGCAAGTGGAGTCCCAAAAGAAGTTATCTTAGAAAAATTTAAAATATCTGAAGAAGATTTTAACCTTGCAATAAAAGATGTAAAAGATAAGTATGGATTTGAAACTGAAGATGTAAGAATTTTTATAAAGGAGTACTTAGAAAAAAATAAGAAGTAAATAATTTAACAAATATGTTGTAAATTTTACATGAAACTTTTTTTTCATATGAAATATAAATTTTACGATAAGGATATTTAATATTTATATTGCTAATACTCATATCATTAATTTTTAATGCTAGATATTTTGAAGAATAATGCTAATTAATCATTCTTCATTTTAATTAAAGTAGGATAATGCTATGAATTTAAAAGTCAGAACAACAGAAGTTTAAAAGACTAATAAATAGTAAAAGTAGGATAATGTTATGAATTTAAAAATTGATAAATGTTTTGATGATAAAAAAGCTATAACTATAACAATCCCAGGGGGAAAGGATATTTCTATTAGAGAAATATTTTTAGATTATACAGGGACTCTTTCCAAGGATGGGAAATTAATAGAAGGTGTCGCCCAAAGATTAGTTTTACTTTCTCAAAAAGTGAAAGTATCTATTTATACCGCCGATACATTTGGAAGTGCCAAAAAAGAACTTGAAAATCTTCCAGTTGAAATAAATATAATAAAAAATGGAGATGATAAGGAAAAAGCACTGAAGAAAAAAAGTTATAAATATATCGCTGCAATAGGTAATGGCATAAATGATGTCAAGATGTTAAAATTAGCTAAATTTAGCGTTGCAATAATAGGTCCAGAAGGAGCAGCCGCAAAACTACTAAGATATTCAGATATAGTTGTTAGCAATATTATAGATGCATTAGATTTATTTTTAAATACAAAAAGAATCACTGCAACATTAAGAAAATAAAGTATACTTTTAAAAATAATACTTATACGATACGACTATTATTAAAATAAATTTAAGGGAATAATATAAATTTATTCTGATTTGTTTTTCTTCCTTTTAGAGTATTTTGCATATCATTTCATATATCATTTGTAATGAGAAAATTTTAATTTTCTTGAAAAGTCAATATTTTACTTTAATAATCTTTCTAATACCTTTTTGTTTTCTTCATTATTATATTTCATCCCTTCGCTTTTATACATATATTCTAATTTTTCTCTATAGTTTTCTGTTATTTTGTATCTTACCATCTTCATAGTTGAATTTATCATGTGATTTGCCTCTGAAAAAGGCTCTTCCACTATCATAAAGGTGGATGGCTGCCATTTTTTAGGAAATTTATCCTTAAATGAAGAATCATTTGAGTACTTTTGAAAATCATTATAAATTATATCAAGAATTTTGTTTGGTTCGTTTATTTCTCTTTGTTTTAAGAAAGATTTGAGTTTATCGACATTCAAGGTTATAAGGCTTGTTGTAAATTTTTTATGATCATTATAAATCATTACCTGATATATAAATTCAGAGGAGTTTACTATGGCTTCCTCTATCTCTTCAGGGGAATATTTTTCTCCATCTTCAGAAATTAAAAGTGCTTTTTCTCTTCCAACGACAATTAAAAAGCCATCTTCATCGAAGTAACCAAGATCTCCGGTATATAACCATCCATCTTTTATTGTTTTTTCTGTTTCCTCTTTATTTTTGTAATAACCTTTCATTACATTTTCACCTTTGATAACTATCTGACCTCTTTGGCCAACTTTTGCTTCTTTGCCGTCTTCTAGTATTATTTTACATTGAACAGAAGGGGCTATTATTCCAGAGGAGCCAAGTTTATGTGTATTTGGGGTGTTTGAAGAAATAACTGGTGCAGCTTCTGTTAGGCCATATCCTTGATAAACAGGTACACCTATAGTATAAAAAAATTGTTGTTGTTTAACATCTAGTAAAGCTCCACCGCCAACAAAAAACTGTATATCTTTCCCAAAGATCTTTCTTATTTTCTTAAATATAAGAGTATCTGCAAATTTGTAGGGAATATAGTTTATTATTCTTGTCAAGATAGATGGTCTATTATATGCATTCCCATTATATTTGATCCCACAGGATAAACCTAACTTGAAAATAAAATTGATAATTTTCCCTTTCCCTTCGATTCCATCAATTATCTTTTTCATAAAATTCCCAGAGAGGGCAGGAACAGTTAATAAAAAGTTTGGATTGGATTCTAAAATATTTATAGGAATGTTTTTCAATGCACCTGCTGTTCCATCTCGATAGTCGACAAAGTAAAGCTGTATTCCTCTAAGAAGTCCAGCATAAATTGCAACAGTATGTGCAAAAGAGTGATCTATTGGAAGTATTACTAATGTCTTAAAATCATCTGGAACTTTAAAGAGTTCAATACTATCATGGCAGTTTGACCAGTAATTTAAATGGGTAAGCATTATTCCTTTTGGGTTTCCAGTTGTTCCAGAAGTGTAGCAGATATTTGCAACAGAATTTTCTTCTACTTTTTCTTTTAAATTTTCAATTTTACTTCTGTTTTTTTCAAAATTATCTTTACCGCTTTTTATAAAATCAAAATAGGAAATAAAATGTGATTCGAAAGGTATTTTGTATTGTATAAAAAGATTTTGAGCAAATTCAATATCATCATCAAAAAATAGTATCTTTATATTTTTGTTTTCAAATTGATCAAAAACCTTAAGTACCTTTTCTAAAGTGATTTTTGAAACCGCAATAATTTTTGAGTCGGAGTGATTTATTCTAAAAGGTATTTCCTCAGAAAGTAGCTTAATGGAAAGTGGTACAGATATTGCCCCTATAAGGATAGTCCCAAGTTCAAGCAAAATCCATCTTGTTTTTGCCTCGGAAATGATGGCAACTTTATCTTCACTTTTGATTCCAAGTCCAATCAAACTACTTGCTACATAATGGGATTCTTCGAATGTTTTTTCAAAGGTTGTAGGATTCCATCCAGAACTATCTTTATCAAAAAGATAACCTTTTGAACCATATCTTTCTTTCGAAAGATTTAGCATTTGAATTATAGTTCTTTTCATAGAATTTCCCTTGTTTTCAATAAATCACTGATAGTGTAAAGGAATTTAAGTATTTGTCAAAAATGATGTTTTTATAAAAACAAATGTGAAAAATAAAAATAGATAATCTAACCAAATAAAGCAATCATTACCCCAGCAGCTATGGCAGAACCGATTACTCCAGCGACATTTGGTCCCATTGCATGCATCAAAAGGAAGTTTGAAGGATCTTCTTCAAGACCTAGTTTGTTTGAAACCCTTGCAGCCATTGGAACTGCAGAAACTCCAGCAGAACCAATCAAAGGATTTATCTTCTTTTTTGAGAAAATATTTATAAATTTTGCGAAAAGAACTCCACCAGCAGTTCCCAATATGAAAGCAATAAGTCCTATTGCAAGAATCCCCAGTGATCTTCCCTGTAAAAACTTATGAGCTGACATCTGCATTCCAACTCCAAGTCCTAAAAATATTGTAACAATATTGAGAAGTTCATTTTGCATAGTCCTGGAAAGTCTTTCAACTATTCCGACTTCTTTTAAGAAATTTCCAAATGTTAATGCACCTAAAAGAGGAGTCGCGGATGGTATAAATAGAATGCATAGAAGAAGGATTATAAGGGGGAAGATAATTTTTTCTACTTTACTTACCTCCCTTATATTCTCCATTTTTATCAATCTTTCGCTTTTTGTCGTAAGAAGTCTCATTATAGGTGGTTGTATAAGAGGTACCAATGCCATATATGAGTAAGCGGCTACTGCAATAGAACCGAGAAGATTAGGGGCAAGCTTTGATGCAACATAAATAGATGTAGGACCATCTGCTCCACCAATTATTGATATTGCACATGCATCTTTTAAGGAAAAGGAAATCCCTGGAATTAGATTCAGGCTTATAGCACCAAGTAAAGAACCGAAAATTCCAAATTGTGCTGCTGCTCCTAAAAGAGCTAGTTTTGGATTCGCAATAAGAGGTCCAAAATCGGTTAAAGCACCGATACCCATAAAAATGATTAGAGGAAAAAGCTCATTTTTAATCCCAGCGTTAAAAATTATATATAAGAAGCCATGAGGCGGTTCTCCTATCCCTGCTATTGGTGTATTTACAAGTATAGTTCCAAAAGCTATGGGTAGAAGTAGAAGAGGTTCAAAATTTTTAACTGCTCCTAAATAAATTAAAACAAGACCTATTATTATCATTATAAATTTTTGCCAACCAGTAACATTATATATTTCAAAATTATTATCATCAATCTGCTCAGTTATCTGCTTTTTTTCAAAGATAAATGAATAGATACCAGTTACTGAAAAAAGTCTATTAAATGAACTCATGAAGTTTTTTGAATTGATTTCCATTTTATCGTTATTATAACTATTGGATAAGTTTATGTTATTTTGAGAACTCTGAGCATTAGCATTAAAGATAAAACCAAGCGTTGCGACAAATAAAAAGCAATATAAAAGCAACTTAAAATTCTTTTTATTTTTATATCCAATTGGTTTGTTATCATTATGAGTAGAAAATAAATTAAAAATTTTTATGTTCTTTTTCATTTTGATTTTCTTTTTACTATCTTATTTTTGTTGGAAAATTCAATAAATATAAGCTATTGGATATGACGCTTCAAGTTTATCTGAAGGTTTTACACAATATTCTATTTTACCACTAAATGGAGATTTAATTTCAAGTTCCATCTTCATAGATTCTATAATTGCTATGGTATCTCCCTTTTTTACATGATCTTCATTATTAAAAATCAGTCTTAAAAGGACACCTGCAACAGGGCAAGTTATAATCTTTTTTTCTTTTTCTATCTTATCTTCTTTTTTCTGTTTTTCTTTCTCCTCAACCTTATTTATATTTTTTTCAGTATTTATATTTTTTTCAATTTTTTCATCTTTTAAGTTTAATGTTTTAGCTTTTTCTATTTCATCTATATATATTTCATTTTCCCCAAGTATTGCAACCTTGTAATCATTTCCATTTACATTAATTGTATAACTTTTGACTTTTTTTCTTGATATCTGTTCTTTATTTTCTTCTTCGTTCTCAATCTTTTTGGTTGGCTCGATTTTAATTGGACCATTTTTCCTAGTTTCGAAAAAGTGAAGTGCGACTTGAGGAAACATTGCATATGTAAGTAAATCTTCAATAGAAAAGTTTGAAGCAAGTTTTTCCTTAAGTTGATCATGTAGAATATCTAGTTCAGGCGATAGAAGATCGGCTGGTCTTTGTTGAATCGTGGCTTCCATATTCATTGTAGAAAGAGCTCTCATAAGCAGTACTTTGTCTGGTTGGGCTGGAGTCTTACCATATTTACCAACCAATAAGTTCTTTGATTCGTTTGTAAGTTTTTCATACCTTCCAAAGATGACATTTAAGACAGCTTGAGTTCCAACTATTTGAGAAGTAGGGGTAACCAGTGGTGGATATCCGAAATCTTTTTGAACTACCTGGATTTCATCAAGGACTTTATCTAGTTTATCAAGTGCGTTTTGCTCTTTAAGTTGGTTTTCGAGGTTAGAAAGCATTCCACCTGGAATTTGGGCTAAAAGTATTCTAGTATCTACCCCAGTAAAGTGGGATTCATAATCTGCATATTTTTTCCTTATTTCCTTAAAATATAAAGAAATTTCGGTTAATAATTTAGTATCTAATCCAGTATCATATTCGGTATTTTTCAATATTTCAACTATTGTTTCTGTTGGAGAATGACTAGTTCCCATAGATAAAGAGGAAATAGCTGTATCAACGATGTCTGCCCCTGCTTCTATAGATTTTATTAGAGAAGTTATAGCCATACCTGTCGTAGTATGTGAATGGATTGCAATAGGGATCTTAACCTTCTTTTTTATCTCACTGACTAATTGATAGGCGTCATAAGGTTTTAAAAGTCCAGACATATCTTTAATTGCAATTGAATCTACACCCATTTTTTCTAAATCTACAGCCATTTTGACAAAACTATCTATAGTATGAACTGGTGTTATAGTATAACATATAGACCCTTGAGCATGTTTACCAGCCTTTTTTACAGCATAAATAGAACGTTCCATATTTCTAATATCATTTAAGGCATCAAATATTCTAAAAATATCTATTCCATTTGACGCAGAGACCTCTACAAACTTATCTACCACATCATCGGCGTAATGTCTGTATCCCAATAAATTTTGACCTCGAAGTAGCATTTGAAGTTTTGTGTTAGGAAGTGCTTTCCTTAAATCCCGTAATCTTTTCCATGGATCTTCATTCAAGAAACGAATGCATGCGTCAAATGTTGCTCCACCCCAGACTTCAAGTGAATGATAGCCAACTTTATCTAACTTTTCACATATAGGAATCATATCAGAAGTCAACATTCTAGTGGCAAGAAGAGATTGATGGGCGTCCCTTAGTACAAGATCTGTAATCCCAATCTTTTTTGGCATTTTCACTCCATTATTTATAATTATTAATTTTTTGATTATTCTTGATTTTTCGTAATCATTCTATTTGCTTTCAACAATATTTAAATCTATAGAATCATTTTCATATAGTTTAACTGCTGTAAAAATGGCTGAAATGACCTTCTCATCAAGACTTGTCTTATCATAAATTTCTTTTTCTCCTCTATTTCCCATTTCTATACTTGTTTTTTTATCCCTTAGTTCTTCTTTTAGTTCTATTTCTTTACTTGATTTTCCTATCTTTTCTAGTGATTCTGTACTTTTTCTTTTTTTATTTATGATAATATGAGTTAGGTTTATAAAAAATATCATGATTTCAATAAATATAAATACTATTATCATTCCCAAAATCATTATAATAAAAGATTGTTTAATTAGATCTAATATATTGTTCATATCAATTTCCCTTATTTTTTGTTAAGTCATTTTATTAATATTTTAATTTGGTCATGTTATTTTATTATTTTATTTTATTTCTTTTATTTGTAATATTTGTCATTTTTATTTTCTAATTAATAGTCTTTGTTAGTTTATTGATCTACAACAACGGATACATCTCCACTTAAAATTTTCATCTTTTTATTTTCTGTTTCAACTATCAAAAATCCTTGATTATCAATATCTATAACCTTGCCTTTTATCAAAACACCATCAAAATCTTTTGAAGTATTGGAAATAACAACATGTTTTCCAATTATATTACAATAATCAAGCCATTTATTCTTTATTTTTGCAACTTCGACTTCATTTAATTTTTGCTTATTATTTTGATTTTGATCAAGAATATTAATATCTCTTCCCATTGCCTTAATAATATACTTTTCATTTGAAATATTATGATTTTCGTATGAAAATAGCGAAAAAAAGTTTTTTGAAAGTTCCTCAATAAACAAATTTGTAAACTCTTTTAAATTTATCTTTTCCTTTTTTTCTAATGATAAAGAAGTCGCTTTTTTATTAATATTTAAAATCTCTTTTTCTTCAGCATTGATGTTTATTCCTATACCCCCAACAATTTTAAAATTATCTTTATTTATAAAGTCAGTTTCAGTAAGAATACCCGCAAGTTTTTTATCATTAATATAGATATCGTTAGGCCATTTAATCCAACTATTTATATCATATTTTTTATTGAGAAGATCAATCAGGCTTATCGATAAAATCATATTCATAAGAAAGTAATTATTTATTAAATTCTTATAGGAATGATCATTACTTTCAGATTTTAATAAGAAAGAAAGAGCAAGTGTTTTATCTTTGAAAGTTATCCATTTCCTATCAAATCTTCCTCTTCCTTTTGTTTGATTGTAAGTATATATTAAAGTCTTATCATCATATTCATTGTTTAATAATTCATTATTTGTAGAATCGAGAGAATCAAAATATTTAATTCTTGAAAAAAAACAATTATTCATAACTTTTAAATTTTTGTTTTTTTGTTTAGTCAAAATTACAAAAAATATTTAATTAAAAATTTTAAATTTTGCAACTTTTTTCTTAATAAAATTAGAAATATTTTGGAAAAAAAATTATTTATTCGGAGCGGCCAAAAAAATGAGATGTGAATATCAATGATTAATTAGGAATAATAAATAATATGAGTCAAAAAGTTGATATGGAAAGCTAATATAGTAAAAAATAACATAAAAGGAGAATAAATAATAAAAGAAGAGTAAATATAAAATTATTTGATATTATAAATATAAATAATATAATAGTCATTAGGAGGAAGTTATGAAAATAAGTGAAATTCTTGATAAAAAGGGTAGGGATATTTATTCTATTGAAGAAAACAGATCAATATTAGATTTTGTCATGAATCTTACAGAAAAAAGGATAGGTTGTCTTCTTGTAAGAAATTCTGATAATGAAATTACTGGTATTGCTACCGAAAGAGATTTGGTTAAGGCTTACAGTAAATATAAAAACCAAATAACTTCTATGAATGTAAAAGAAATCATGACTCCTCTTTCCCAGATAATAACAATTAAAGAAGATGAAGATGTTCAAAATGCCATGTCAATAATGACAAGTAAAAAAATACGACATCTTCCAACTATCAACGATAAAAATAAAGTGTCTGGAATGTTATCAATAGGAGATCTAGTAAATGCTCTTTTAACCGTTAAAGATACTCAAATAATGATGCTACAAGATTATATTAATGGTAAATATCCTGGGTAACTTTTTCAAATTACAAGATAAGATAATTTCTGAAAAAATTCTTCAAAGAGCAAAAAAAGACCCTATTGTGAAGATTTATTCAATAAATCTTCACAATAGGGTCAAATAATAAATAAAACTAAAGTTAAACTAAAAAAATAAACTAAAAATAAAATAAGATTGAAATAAAAAATAATAATAATAATAAAATATTATAAAAAAATAAAAATTAAATAAAATATAAATAAAAATTAAATAAAAATAAATTAAAGACTAAAATAATAATAAAAATTTAAGTGTTAAATTTGATATTAGTTTCAAATTTCAATTATTTGAGCCTTTTTTAATCAAAAGATAGGCTGATCTTATCATAGTTATAGCTATTAAGGCAATAACTATATAAGATGTCATTATTATTTCATTATAAACAGGAGTAGATGCACTTCTTTTGATTATAATACCTAAATATGCCCATATTATTACAGCAGAATAAGCAATGGCATTATGTCTCAAAAGCATTAAAATTCCGAGTATTCCACCAATTATTATCATTATAATAGTCCAAATCTGTTGTGAAACACCAAAACCATTCCAGCCATAATGAACAAGTAAAGCAGTGATATTGGCAATAGAAGCCACAGAAATCCAGCCAAAATAAACTTCAATAGGGATCTTAAAAGCAAGGCTTAACTTGTTTTCCTTCTCAAGTTTTTTCTGCAAAATGAAGATAGCAAGAAGAGAAATAAGAAATAGTAACATTACAACTACAGAAAAACTGATTTTCATATAATGCCAAGCAAAAATCCAGCAAATATTTAATATAGAAGTGAATGCAAATAAAAGGTTGATACTTTTAAATTTCTCATATAAGTCAATATTCTTAAAGGCTTTAATGATGTTATAGATTACAAAGACCGCTAAAAGAATATAAATCAAGCCCCATATTGAGAATGTAAGTCCAGCAGGAACAAACAGGTTAGGATATATATCTGATAAAACACCGGTATTTTTCCCATTTAGTGGAAGATAGTTTGCAAGAAAGTTAACTATCAATACACCTATAAACAAAATCAAATTAAAAAAAGATAAAAAAATCGCACTACTTTTTTTCATTGTTTTCGCTCCTTAGTTATTTTTAATAATATAGTTACAAAAAGCGAAAATGACAAATAATATTAAATTAGATTATTGATTTTATTTTCTAATATTTGTTTTTATGTGGAGTTTTGAATTATAATATTTTGTTCTTAGCCTTGATCTTATCTTTTTTACTTTATGAATATTTGTCTATTCTTAATTTGGAGTTTATAATGAAACTGATTTTTATTTCTGTCTTAGTTTGTTTAAATTTTCTTTAGCTTCAGGAATATCTTTAATAAAATCAGACAACATCTGACAAGGGTATTCGGAACAAAAGGCACAGCTTTCTATATTTTTAGATATTGCGCATTTTCTTATATTGCACATTGAATCGCAATAATAAACATGAATTTTGCCTTTTGAACATCCTTCACAGTTGATATCTTCTTTTTTGAAATTGTACTTAAACATTTCAGACCACTGTTTTGCGGTTTCTTCTCTTAGTTTATCATCATTGGTTTTGAAAGCAATGTAAGCGGGACATTTTTCGCAATCAATACCACAAAAAGCAATAAGATTATTCATTTTTCCACCTTTTTTATTAAGATATAAAATTGTTGAAGATAAAAATACTTTTGTCAAGTAAATACTTTCTGTATTTTTCACTAAATTAATCAGAGATTTTTCTTATTTTTGGATGAATAGAAAAAAACCTTAACATTATCATCTATTTTATCTATTATTATTAATTTTATCCTTCTTTTCTAAACCTTTCCAGAATATCGAAAAGAATGGATTTACTTTATTTTTTGAAGCCAAATAAATTTTATCAAGCCAAATTTTATGATTTTCGATGGATTGCAAAAAAGCTTCTTTTGAAAATAAGTTAAAATCCTTAAATGTTGTATTTTGAGAGTATAATTTATTATCCTTTTCAATAAGTAGAAGTTCTTGCTTTTTTATTTCGGGGTATATTTCCTTTTTAAAATAATCCCATTTAAAAATAGCTTGTCGATGCAATTTTTCATGAACCCACCAGTAGCAATTATCATCAAATTTTTCACTTTCAGCAGAGAGAAAATAACTAAAATCAATTTCTTCTCCTTCTTTTAAGTAAAATGGAATAAAAAGGCTTGTACATGGAGCTGAACTACCAGTCGCCCAGATGGTAGGTAAATCTTTTCTTAAATGCGCTACAAAAGAAGATACAGATTGGCTTGGTCTTGTCGGGAGAAGTGAGGCATGCATGCATATTGAACTCATATCTGTTTTTGAAGGGTCTATTTCCAAATTACTATGGTCTCTTAAAATTTCCATCATGATTTCGGGGTTTATCGAACCTTTATATTTATTTAATAAGTACATCGATCTATTTTGTCTAGTCTTACATCTTGAAAAATATGTATAAAACGAGTCCGAAAAAGCCTTTTTAAAATTGAAATTTTCTCCTTTTCTAAGATAACCTTTTTTTCTAGCATAATCTTCAATCCCTTTTGAGGAAAAGTCATAATCTTCTTCTATTGTTAAGCCATTTGAAATGCTTCTTACACCATCAACTTTAATGGCAACCCAATGTTTATTTGCAGTTTCTAAGACATAAGCATCAATAGGATCAGCAAATATAAATGAATTATGATAAAAAAGAGAGTGTTTATATCCCCCATCTCCTCCCTGACCATATTTTTCTATTAGTTCTGTTGTAAGCATTAACGCCTCATAAGCAGTTTTGCATCTTTCAAGGCATAATCTAATGAGATCCATCCCTAAAAGACCTCTTTTTTCAACTGGTTCTTTTGTAAACACCGCTTCATTACCTATAGCAAGACCATGTTCATTTGCCCCCATCTCACAACCCCACATCCAAAATGGCCTAGATATGAGGATTCTGTTAGTATGTTTTACTTGAGGGATAGTTATATATGTACATTTACACTCTTCATTTTCATTGTAAGATCTTTGAGGATAATAAGATAATATTTGAACTTCATTTGCCTCTCTATCACTATTTTTTGCTAAGATAACAGTTCCATCAACTGTAGCTTTACCAGTTGCGACTAATGTATCACACATCTTCTTCTCCTTCTTTATTTTATCATAGCTTTCTTGCAAGAATAGAAAAAGTAAAAGGAAGTTCAGGTAAATCTATTTCTTTCAATTTTTCTCTATCGAATATCCATAGACCATCTTCCCTTCTTTTCATAAATTGAAAGTGATCATAACAGCAAAAAGGATGTTCATTAAAAAACTCTATCTTTAATCCAGCATTTATTAAATTATTTATAATATCACTTATTGAATGACTCCATTCATATGATATACATTCAATTTTAGCATCTCTATCAGCATAAGTCCCTTTACTTATAAAATTTTGAGGCTTATCACTATGAAAATAATCAAATTTTACTTTTAATTCTCTAGTATTTTGTTCATTTTCAAAAACCATTATAAATGGATGAAGTTCAACTATATAAAACAATCCCCCTTTCTTAAGGTAATAAGATATTATATTTGCCCATTTTCTCAAATCATGCAACCAACAAAGTACCCCATAAGATGTAAAAACAATATCGAAACTCTCTTTTTCATTCAAAATTTCAGGAAGATCATAAATATCACTACATATAAACTTAGATAAAATGCCGGTTTCTTCACTTAATTTTTTAGCATATTCTATAGATTTATTTGAGAAGTCAACACCAGTTACATCAACTCCAAGCTTCGCCCATGAAAGACTATCTAATCCAAAATGACACTGTAAATGAAGCATCCTTTTCCCTTTTATTTCATCTACGGCATTTTTTAATTCATTTAATTCGATAGGAAGCAAACTTAATTTTCCTTTTTTGAATTCATCAACATTATAAAAGTCAGATTCTATATGATATCCTGTCTTGTTTTCCCATAAATACTTATTTGAAAGAGAATACTTTTGATTTTTAAGAAAAACCAAATTTTCAAAGGCTTTTTTATGCAAATCTTTTCCATCATTGTAAAATTCATTAAGTATTTTACATGGGAAATTGTTGCATTCAATACAACTATGTAAATGTTTGGAAATAGCGCATGATCTTGTAGGGCAATTTTCTAAAAGTTTTTCTTCGAGAATACAACCATGGCAATTCATATTTTCCATGAAATTTCTACAATCATTGCAAATGATACCACAATATCCATAAATTTTATCTTTCATTAATTCTTTCCAGTTTTAATCTCTTTTATTTTCAATAATTATTGTGAAAAATCCATCCCATTAAATTTGCTCATAGCTATTTCAATATTTGAAGATTCAATTAACGAGATTGCTTCAGATATGGCAGAGAAAGTTTTTGAATAAAAGATATCGAGTTCTTTTTTATTAAAATCTGATAGAACATAATCAGCCAAATCTTCACTTCGTGGTTCACCGACTCCTATTCTTATCCTTGGATAATTCTGTGAGTTTAAATATTGCTCGATGCTTTTTAGTCCATTATGACCACCACTTGAACCATTTGCTCTAATCCTTATTTTCCCAAAGGGAAGTGCAATATCATCGACTATAACAATGCATCTTTCAATATCAATCTTAAAATATGAAAGCACATATGAAACCGCAATCCCTGAAAGGTTCATATATGTTTGAGGCTTTACAAAAATGTGAGGTGAATCATTATAAATTACCTTAGCATATTGATAAGTTGCTGCTTTATGAAACAAGAAGTTGTTTTTATTTGCTAGCCAATCGAGGTATAAAAAACCAGCATTATGTTTGTTTTTTTCATATTTTTTACCTGGATTGCCAAGCCCTACAATGCAATACATCTTTTCTCCACAATTTTTAACAAATTTGTAATCATCTATCAAAAATTTACTATTAAATATTAAAAGAGCAAGAAGGATATGTTATGGCAAAAATTAAAAAAAGGATTTTAATTATCTTGATGTTATCTAGGTAAATGGAGGGTGTGTTGGCTGATATTAAAATGGTGCCTTTTGTTTCTGTGATTATTCCAAATTTTAACAGATTGGAATGTTTTCAAAAGGCATTTTCTAGCGTTTTGAAGCAAACTTATACAAATTTTGAATTAATAATTATTGATGATGGTTCAACGAAAAGTATTAGGGAGGAAAACAAGAAGTTCATAGAGAAGGTAAAGGAAGAGCATATAAAAAAGATTAAAACTATTGAAAATTTAAATAATGCTTTACCCTTTGAAGATAGGATTATCTATCTTCAAAATGATAAGAATTATGGAGTTTCTTATTCAAGAAATAGAGGGATAAAGCAGGCAAAAGGGAAATATATCGCTTTACTTGATAGTGATGACGAGTGGTTAGCTCAAAAACTTGAAACTCAAGTCAAATTCATGTTGACAAGTGGTTTTAGGGTAGTTCACACCGAGGAGTTATGGGTTAGAAGGGGGGTAAGGGTAAATCCCATGAAGAAACATAAAAAGGAAGGAGGGGATATATTCTTACGCTCCCTCGAATTATGCTTGATGTCACCATCTTCAATTATGTTAGAAAAAACAATATTTGAAGATTATGGATATTTCGATGAATCATTGCCAGTTTGCGAAGATTACGACTTATGGCTCAGGATTACATGTAGAGAAAAAGTAGGATTTATTGAAAAGCCTTTAATAATAAAGTATGGAGGACATCAGGATCAGTTAAGTAGAAAATATGAAGCTATGGATAAGTGGAGAGTCATATCACTTATTAAACTATTAAATAGTGGATGTTTGGACTTTGATCGAGAAATTGCTGTAAAAAAAATGATTCAAAAAAAATCTTCTATCTTGTATAATGGAGCTATTAAAAGGGGAAGATTTAATGATGCAGAAATTTATAAAAGGTGGATGATAAATTATGGAGAATGACAAATTTTATAAAATTTTAAAATTTTGACAAACTAACAAAATATGCTAAAGATAACCGACTAAGTAGTCGGGCTTATGAGCAGGTTTGACCTGCGCAGGCTCTTTCGCCATCCCAAGCCCCCAAAATCTTTAATGGGGGATCGTATGTTATCAATCATTTTTATAATAATTTTTATTTTAGCAAACGCAATCTTCATATTTTCAAAAAGAGCAAAAAATTTAGCTGAATTTACACTTGAAAATCGTAGCCTCGGAACTTTTAAGCTTTTTGGTACTTTCTTAGCGACAAATCTATCTGCCTTCACAATATTTGGAGTATCAGGAAGTGCTTATAGGATTGGATGGGCATTTTTTCCTGTTATGGCTTTTGGGACTGGATTTATGGCTTTTTCATTCATTTTATTTGGTTTACCTTTAAGAAAACTATCGTTAACTAATAATTGGATAACTCCTTCGGATTTTATTTCTTCAAGATTCAATAGTATTATTTTAGGAAAAATAGTAAGCCTTCTTCTTTTAATATTTACTTTGCCATATATAGCAGTTCAGATTGGTTCATTGGGTTCTTTGCTTAGCTCGATTGTAAATCTTCCGAAATGGATATGTTCCCTTGTTTTCACCGCCATAATTGCTGGATACATCTTAAAAGGTGGTTTGAAATCCGTTGTAAAAACAGATATTTTTCAACTTTTTGTCCTTTATACCTTTGCTATTGTTGCAATATTTCTAGTATTTTCAATATTTAAAAATGAAGAAGCTGTAAAAAACATCTTTTCAAAAGTTTCAGAAATCCATCAAATCAATGGAAAAAATAATAGTATACCATTTATTTCACTTTTAGGTTACTACATCTTGTGGTTTACAGCAGATCCGATTTTCCCGCATTTGACCCAAAGATTTTATAGTGCAAAATCAGATAAAGTACTAATAAAATCGATGATTTTATATCCTTTAGCTTGTTTGATAATCTTTTTTTCAATGACTTTTTTAGGGATTATTGGTACTGCAGTTTTCCCAAATCTTCCATTAAATAAGACAGATACTATTTTCACGATGCTTTTACATAAAGTAAGCGGTATTTATGCACCTATATTTTCTTTAGCAGCAATAGCAGCAATCATGTCAACACTTGATAGCCAGATTCTGACATGTTCTTCAATGGTAGCAAATGATTTTTTAATAAAAAATAAGCTTTTTAATAATACCGCTACACAACAGAAAACCTCTGACTTAAAAAATCTAGAAGATCTTAAAAATGAAAAATCTCTTAAAATAACAAAGTTATTAATAATACTAATTTCAATATTATCTTATATAATTTCCCTTTTACCAATTTCATCTATACTTTCATTTCTAACAAACTCAGCCTTCAATGGATATGCTTCACTTTTTATAATCTACATTTGTGCATTATATTTTCCAAAGATAGAAAAAAGTTCTTCTATTTTAACCATCCTTATTGGTTTTACATTGATTATATTTCAAAATCTTAAAATAATAAATTTTCATCTTCCTTTTATCTTCATAATACTTGGATTTGAAGCTTTTATGTTAATAATAAGTAATTTGATTATTAAATTTTTAAGACAAATAAAAGCGAAAATACCTCAAATGAAATATGGACAAGTAAATTTGGTAAATGAAAATGAAAAAATAATAAATCCGTACTTAACTTTGAAAAATATTATTCCAGTTATTATCATTTTCTTATTAGGTTTAAATATTATCTTTTATTTTCTTCCATTAAATTTATTTTTGGGATTACCTTTATGGGTGTGGTATCAGATAATAGTGACAATCTTATTAAGTGCGGTATTTTACTTATTATTTGAAAGGATGGAGATAGATATTGAAAATAGAACTAAATAATTTACAAAATTAAAAGTTGCATTATGATAAAAACAGAAATATGAGTTTACCAAATATTTTAATCTATGCTTTACTTGCAATATTAATTTTATCTTTAACGATAATTATAGTCTCAACCATATATTTCACTTTTTTGCTTATACCTATAAAGAAATTTTCAACAAATTTTACCATTGAAGATGGGTTAAAAAAGTCTGAGTTTTCACAAAATGAATTAAATGAAGATAAGGTTGAATTTTCTTTTACAAGTAGATTTGGGTATATCTTAAAAGGGCAAATCTTCGTTCGAGATTTACAAAAAGTTGTTTTTTTCAATCATGGCGTCACTTGGACTTTATATGGGATGTATAAATATATGATCCCATTTTTAAGTAAAGATTATACCTGCATTTTGTTTGATAGTAAAGGTCATGGAGAAAGTGGTGGTGGTTTCCCAACCTATGAGTATTATGAAAAATATGATCTTTATGATTGTTATCATAGTATAATCGAGTTTTTACGAGAAAGATTTTTGGGAAATGATATTTCTCAAGATACAATTTCTTATAAACCTATTGTCGGTCTATTTGGAGAATCGATGGGTGCTGCGATTACATTACAAAGCCTAAATCTTTTTCATCACGGCGAGATATCCTTTTGTATTTTAGATAGTCCATTTTCCGATTTAGAAAAGCTATGCAAGTTTCAGCTTGAAAAATCCTTAAAAATAAAGATTTTAGCAAAAATTGTATTTAATTTTTCAAAACTATTGGTCTATCTTTTGGCAAGATTCGATATCAACAAGATAAAACCTATCGAAATTGATCCTAAAGTTAATGTCCCAATACTTCTTTTTCATGGAGAGCAAGACAATTTGATCCCCAACTTTATGTCAAATCAGATTTATGAGAAAAGAAAAGGTATAGCCTTGACAGAGTTATATATTATAGAAGATTCTGATCATACTAAAGGATTTATGCTAGATAAAAATTTTTATGTTGAAAAGATCTTTGATTTTATAGAAAAAGCCATTGGTAAACCCTAAAATTATTTTTCATTAATCTTAATTTTTTTCATAGATTTTATAAAATATTTTGTTATATATTATGTCTTATATTATTTCGCATATTATTTCGTATATACTTTTCTCAAGTTCTTTCGCCCAGACCACCCCACCACCCACCCATATAAATTTTAGTTTTAGATTTTATATTTAAGTTTTTTATTGTGGTATTATGATGCAATTATTTTAGGATATTATTATACTAAATTTGATTTTCCTTTTTTTGTTGAATTATAATAGAACTTTAATAGTAGCTTCATAATATTATTATTGCTAGACTATGTTATTAATATCCATATTGTTATATTATTTTAGTAGTGGTGTAACGATATAGTTGTTATAATAAAAGTGCAGCAATATGGTAATAGCATAATATTGTAATTGTAATTCAATAGTAATGTCATAATGGTATTGTTAGAATAGCATTTTTGTAAAACCATATTTTATAGTGGTATTTCAGTAAAAGTATTATACTGGTAATATTTTGGAATTGAATTTGTAAAATTTAACATAAAAAACTTTCTATTATCTTTTTTTAATAATTCCTTTTAGCTTAATTTCATAGTCTAATTTATTATTAAATCTAGAAATTTAAAGAATAGCTATTCAAAAAAAAATTTAATGATAATTAAATAGGAGAAAATAGATCAAAAAAAAAGGCTTTATATTTAAAAGCTATTAATTTAAATAAAAAATAAAAAGTTTACTAAATTTTAATTCAAAAATTTTAATATATAATTAGACTATTTTTATAACTAAATAAGGAGATGGTAATATGGAATGCAAAGTTAATCAAAATTTGACAAAATGCAATTGTACTTATGAACCTTGTCCAAGAAAAGGGATATGCTGCCAGTGTATTGAATATCATAGAAAAAATGGCGAACTTCCAGCTTGTTATTTTTCAAAGGAAGCAGAAAGGGAATATAATAGATCTATCGATGCATTTATAAGAGATTATAAAAAAAGATAATTATGAGATTATGGTCGATCAGCCCAAAATATCTTGATACAAAAGGGTTATTGGCTCTATGGAGAGAAGCACTTCTTGCTAAAAAAGTGCTAGAAGGTAAGACAAAAGGTTATAAAAATCATCCCCAACTTATAAGATTCAAAAAGACTTCTGATCCAATTTTATATATAAATCTATACTTAATACAGGTCTATTACGAGGCAAAAGCAAGAAGATATCAATTTGATTTTAATAAGATAGACAACGAAAAAATTATGGGATTGAATTTTTTAAATCTTGAAAAGATTAAGGTAACAGACGGACAAATAAAGTATGAATTTGAATTTTTAAAAAAGAAATTGAAAAAGAGGGATTTACAAAAGTACCTTAAGCTTGAAAATATTGAAAATGATATGGATATTGAGATAAATCCAATCTTTGAAATTATCGAAGGAGAAATTGAAGAATGGGAGAAAGTGAAA
>JAAZOT010000040.1 GCA_012797605.1 Spirochaetales bacterium
GCTAGCCAATCAAAATTAAAATTTATATTCTCCTGTGCAAAAGAATATTTTGAGATACTTAATAAAAAAAAGATAAAAAATATTATCAAAAATAAGTTCTTAATAGATTTTTTTTTCATAATAATCCTTAATCGAATAATATAATGAGGTTTGCCAATAGCAAACCTCATTATATTATTTTTAATTAATATTGTCTAAAAGTAATATTTGCCCAATTGTACAAACTTGATGTTACATCTGGTATTCCAAAGTAGAATTTCGTACCAGAAATAGATTCCCAAAAATCTACTTTAAAGATTTTTATTTAAAAGATATTTTAATAGTATTTTCGAGCAACTTAGCCACTTTGTACAGTGAGTAGTGATTTTATTTATATTCATTACATAATTTATATAAAGTTTTTTAATTTTGTCAAATTTTAATTTTAATTATCTTTTCAGTAAAATTTTATAATTTTATTATTAGTGTTGTTATTAGTATTGGTATTCTTACTTTTAATGTTATTTTTTAATTTAACAACATTTAATATTTTTAATATTATATATTTCTTAGTAAATAAATATATACATAATAATTGACAGCAACTTAAAAGTAGTAAATAATAAGATAGAGGTAAGCGTATGCAAAATGAAAAAAAAAGGCAAGTATTCAGGAAAATATTACTTTTAATTTCATTTATTTTATTTCCTATAACTATTTTTTACCTTTCACCAGTTCTTCCCCTTATGGGAGTTACGAAGGGAATAATAAATGCGAGTTTGATCATCTTTGGTATCCTTTTTATACTTTCATTGTTTTTAGGAAGACTATTTTGTGGATGGATTTGCCCAGGTGGTGCAGTTGGTGATATATGTTCTTTAATATATGAAAAAAATAAAAAACCAGTTTATTGGGTAAAATGGGTGATATGGATTATTTGGATTTGTCTTTATCTATATTTATTAGTGTTAAATAATTTTAATATAGGAAAAATAGATTTTTTCTTTGATATTCCATCAGGAATTTCAATATTAAACCCTCAAGCAATAATAATATACTATTTTTTTGTTACATTAATAATAATTCTTTCTTTCACTGTAGCAAAAAGAGGATTTTGCCATTATATTTGCTGGATGGCTCCTTTTATGATAATTGGTAGCAAAATTAGATTCCTCCTTAAAATACCTTCATTAAAATTGAAGGTAGATAAAAATAAATGTATTTCCTGTGGAATCTGCAATAAAGTCTGCCCTATGAGTCTTGATGTACAAAGCATGGTTTTAAAAGAAAATATGAATAATGTTGAATGTATTTTATGCGGCTCCTGTATAGATAATTGTCCTAAAAAAGTTATCTCATATACTTTTAAATCTTGAAAAATAGATATTTTAAGCTATAAAATAATTATAATCCACTTGTTATTTAACCTCGATAACAAATAAATTATGATTATTTTTTTTTAAGATTCGTTAATTTACAAAGATTAGTAACATAGATTTTAAATATGGTTTAATTAAATTGATGGCTATTTTATAAAATTTTAGGAATAATTATGGATTGGTCAACAATATTTATAATTATAGGTGCATTTTTAATCTGGATTATTTTATTTTTTATCTGTAAAGCAAGTGCAAAATTTGAAACCGAAAGGCAAGGTAAATTTGTAATATCTATAAAATGGGCTCCTTTTGGTTATGGATGGTTTGGAGAAAAGGACGCATTTATTTTTAAGATAAAATATAAAGATATGGATGATTCCATTCATACTGTTTATTGTAAGTCTGGAATATTTTCTGGTGTTTATTTTGCCAAAGAAGAACAAGATGAATAAAAAAATATCATTAATTCTTTTGCTTTTACTTTTATTTTATTTTCTGGTTCAAAGTTGTTGTTTATTTGAAAATCAAATAAACTATAAAGAATTAATGAGGGATTTTGTAATAAAATTAAGTCAATATGCCAAAGATTTCAATCAAAATTTTATTATTATTCCTCAAAATGGTGGAGAAATTTTAACCTTAGATGGTGATATAAATTCAAATTTGGCAACAGACTATATTTCAGCCATAGATGCTGTTGGTAGAGAAGATCTTTTATATGGATATTTAAATGATGATGAAGAAACACCAGAAGAAGATAGATTATATATGATTTCCTTTTTAAATATAGCCAAAAATGCAGGTAAAACTGTCCTTGTTATTGATTATTGCTCTACAATTTCAAAAATGAATGATTCATATCTTAAAAATAATCAGCTTGGGTTCATATCTTTCGCTGCAGATAGCAGAAATCTTGACAATATCCCTTCATATCCAGCAAATCCTTATAATGAAAATGCAAATAATATAGAATCCTTAAATGATGTTAAAAATTTTTTATATATAATAAATCCTTCAAATTATAATAATAAGAATGATTTCTTAAATGCTCTGAAAGATACAAATTATGATTTAATAATAATTGATTTATTTTTTAATGAAGAAATCCTTACAAATGAAGATATCAATTCATTAAAAACCAAGAAAAATGGTGGTAAAAGGCTAATAATATGTTATATGAGTATTGGTGAAGCTGAAAATTATAGATATTATTGGCAACAAGATTGGTATTTAAACCCTCCATCCTTTTTAGCAAGTGAAAATCCCAATTGGCCTGGAAATTATAAAGTTAAATATTGGGATCCAAAATGGCAAGCTATAATATATGGTAATGATGAGTCTTACTTAAAAAAGATTCTTAATGCAAACTTTGATGGAGTATATCTTGATATAATAGATGCTTTTGAATATTTTGAAAATCAGTAAAGTAAATTAAATATCTCAAATTAACTTAAGTTTTATCCATATAGTTCAGTAAATAGTTCCCGCAGTTTTTCGGATTCCTCAAGTAAGGATAATGTGAAATTTGCATGACCCTTCGTATAACCATTTCCTATAATCATATCAACATCCTTTCCAACTGCTTCCGCTCCTAGAGCTGCCTTTGTAAATGATGTTGCCATAGAAAAAAAGTATATTTTCCCACTATCTTTGGTACATAATATACTTGACATCTCAGTATTTTCAACATTTACCATATTAAAAGAAACATCTGCAAGTTCACCTTCTGTTTCTTCTAAAAATAAATTATATAACTCCAATGGATTTTGAGCATTAGCCTTTATCAAAATATCGCAAAAACCAAGATTTTCTAATCTTTTTAGCCCTATCTGAGAAAGATCTATTCCAATGACTTTGCCATTTACTCCAGCACGCTTTTTTGCCTCATAACAACATAAAAGTCCAGATTTACCAGTGGCTCCGAAAATTGCGACTAAATCCCCTGGATTTACAAGTTTTGCAACTTGTGGAGCAGCACCAGCGACATCAAGAACTGCAAGTGCTACCTTTTCTGGTATATTTTCTGGTATTTTCCCCCATATTCCAGATTCAAAAAGGACTGCTTCTCCTTCAATATCTACCTGTTGTGTGTGAATATGAACCTTTTTTATTGAGTATATTTTTAATGGAGTTAAAGAAAGAGATACAAGTGATGCGATCTTATCCCCAACCTTTATATCAACTTTACCTTCAAGCGCCTTACCTATCTTTTTAACCTTACCAACAAACATACCACCAGAATTTGTGATTGGATTATGTTGCTTCCCTCTTTTATCAACGGTATCCAAAATAATTTGGGCAATTTTGCTTTCATCATTTTCAGCCTCTTGTTTTATCTGAGTAAAAGAAGCTGAATCAATATTTAATGTTAAAACATCTACTAAAATCTCATTATCCCATATTTCCATAGTATTATCAATTTTCCAAGCAGTTTGCGGTAAAACACCTTTTGGTTCGATGACTCTATGATAACCATATTTATCACCAATACCTTTTAAACTCATATAAACCTCATTTATTTGTTTTACATTATCAATACATATCTTTTATAAATTAATATCAAAAAATTTAAAGTAAATAAAATTGAAATTCTTTCTATTTTATATTATATTATTAATCAAATATGAAAATTTCAAAGAAATTTACATTAATTAATTTTCTTATTACTCTTTTTTTAACTATTTGTCTAACTTTAATTTTCCTGACAATTGATTACTCCTATCAGAAACAACATATAATAAATGAATTGAAAAATATAAATAGAATATTTGTTCATACTGTAGATATTTTTGTAAATAATGCGATTGAAAATCACTTAAAAACAAAGGCGGAAATTGATAAAATATTTATAAATAATTTAATTTATCAATATAGAAATGGTAAAATAAGTAAATCATCTGCAAAAGATGCTATAAAAAGCTATTTAAGAAACATTAAAATCGGAGATACTGGGTACATTTTTATATGGAACATTAAAGATGCTCCTTCAAAAGTCATTCTTGACTTACATCCAGAAATTGAAGGGGAAGATGTTGCTCATGTCGATTTTGTTCAGGAGGGAGCAAGACTCAAGCAAGGTTATATGGAGTATCTATGGGCTAACCCTTCAGATCCGTATCCAAAATGGAAATCAATGCACCTTGAGTATATTAAAGAATTCGATTGGGTTATAGCTTATTCTTCTTATAAAGAAGAGTTTTATAAATTCATTAATATTGAAAATTTAAATAGTCTGATACTTGAAATTAAAAGTTTTGGATTTGGTAATTCTTATATCATTGATTATTATGGTAATATTTTTATTCATAAATTTGAAAGAGGAAATTTTTATAACGCAAAAGATAAAAAGGGGAAAGAATTTGTAAAAGAAATTATAAACAGAAAAGAAGGGTTAATATCATATTATTGGATAGACTATACTAAAGACTCTAATAATCAATATAAAAAGATTGCTTACTTTAGTAATATTGATAAATTTATATTAATTATTATTTCTTCTGTTTTTATCAAGGATTCTTTTGCTTATTATCAAAATATATTTACTTATGTTATAATTCTTTTTATCCTTTTTACTATTTTTACATTTTTCTTGAATATGATTTTAACAAAAAAGATATTGAAACCTTTCTTTAAACTTCAAGAAAATATACAATATATTATTTCTACCAACGAAAACTTTAATAATGATGATGTGTACAAAGTATATCATCTTAAACATAATATAGATATATCAAATAATAATTATGATATAGCTATGAAAAATAAAATAAAGAACAAAAGTTTAAATCTTAATAAAAAAGATGAAATAATTTTTTTTACTGAGTTTTTTGATAATATAATTAAAAAATTAAATCAGATAAATTTAGAACTAAAAATTGAGTATGAGAGAGAAAGATCAATTAAAGAAGATTATGAAAAACAAAAAAATTTTAATGATGAGATATTAAATTTACTTCCATCAAGCATTGTAATAGTAGATATAAATGGGAAATTTGTAAATGTTAACAATAACTTTCTACAAAATTTTTTACCAAACGAAATTGGTTTAAATAACTTAAAATTACAAAATTATGATATATATGATATTTTAGATTTTATTCAATATGAAAATCAAGACATAAAAAGTCTTATAAATGAAATATTTAATAAAATTATTGAAGAAAAGAGAATTTTTGAAAAGAAAATAGATGTTTTAATAGATGGGGAGAAAAGGAATCTTTTTATTTCAGCAATACCTTACTTTCAGAATTCTGAAATAAAATATTTAATACTAAAAATAGATGATATTACTCAAGAGCTAAAAAAGATTAGTACCGAAGCAGAAATACAAAAATATGAAGCCTTTAATATGCTTATTAAGGGATTATCTCATGATATAAATAACTATACTGCTTCAATAATTGGTTCTTCAAATCTCTTAAGATTGGATATGTCAGAAGAGATAGATGTTTTGGAAAAGAAGATCACAGAAATTAATGAAAATATTAAAAAAATTAAATTAGATAACGAAGATAAGTACAAAAACCTAGCTATTTATTCTCTAATTTTAGAAAATTTCAAAATTCTAGAAGAAATTTCTCATTTTCTTGAAAACATTAAAACTAGAATCTATGAGAGTTATTTTAATGATATAAATGTTATAAATGAATCTTCAAAAAAGGTATCAGAACTGATTAACAAGTTGAATATTTTTTCAAAAAAGAAATTAAGAGAATTTCAAAAATTAAACCTCCTGGAACTATTAAATAAGGTTATAATGATAGCTAAAAGTTCTTTTGGTAAAGAGGTACAAATCGAATTTATATTTAACGATCAAGAAGATTATTTCATTAATGGATTAGAAGATCAAATTGAAAGTATGCTACTTAATATCTTTATTAACTCCTATCATGCAATGACAATTATGCGGGATAAATCAGATAAAAAAGACAAAAATATTTTAAAAATAGTATTGGAAAAAATTATTGATGAAAATATCTCATTTAACAAAATATCTATAATAGATAATGGTGTGGGTATTAATAGTGAAATAAAAAATAAAATATTTGATCCATTTTTTACTACAAAATCTAAAGATAAGGGTTCTGGTTTAGGTTTATATATCGTAAATAATATAATAAGAATTCATGGTGGCAAGATAACTTTTGAATCAAAACCAGATGAAGGAACATCTTTTTATATCTATCTACCAATATTTGATGGTGAAGATCAGAATATTGAAAAACAAAAATCAAATATAAAAGAAGAAAAAGGAAAAAATGAAAATAAAAAAGTTAAACAAAAATATAAAAGAATACTTGTCATAGATGACGAAGAAAAGATAAGATTTTTATTAAAAAAGATACTTGAGAAAAATGGTTTCTCTGTTAATTTAGCTGAAAGTGGCTTCAAAGGCATTGAAATATATTCAAATGATGCAAAACTAATAGATCTTGTTATTTTAGATCTTATAATGCCTGGGATAAATGGGAAAGAAACTTTGATAAAACTTAAAGAAATAAACCCAAACTTAAAAGTCATTATGATCTCTGGTTATATAGACGATGAAAAAATTAATGAATGCTTAAATCTTGGAGTAAAAGATTTTTTACAAAAACCTTTCGATATTTCTACTTTAATAGAAAAAATTAATAATGTTTAATAAAAACATGAGAAAAATTTATTATATATTTTTAATAATTTTTTTGATCTTTTTTTTCTCTCTATTTTTCGTATCTTTTCAGCAAGAGGATTATGTCACCGATAGTCTTGGCAGAAAAGTTAAAATAGCAGATTATAAAAGAATTGGTATAATTAATCCAGCTGCTTTAAAATCTTTTATTTTCTTAAATATAGAGAATAGCAAGATTGTTGCTGTTGATTCATATTCTATATATAAATACAAAGATTTCTTATCAAAAGATACTATCAATCTAGGTGATTTCAATAATCCCAATATTGAAACTATAGTTAAAAGTAGAATAGACTTGCTTATCTTAGACCAATCCTTCCCAATTCAAAAACTCTATGAAATAGAAAAACTAAATATACCTTATTTTGTCTATTCGACTACTCCATCAAATTATAGTTCAATATCGGTAAATCTTCAAAATTTAGCTAAGATTATCAATAAAACAAAAGAATTTGAAAAACTTAAATCTGAAATGATTGATCCATATGCCGACAAAATACTAAAATTCAAGGATAAGTTTTCTGGTAAATCTATACTTTTCGTAGTATGGGCAGATAAAAATATTACCTGTGCCGGTGATGACTCTTACTTATCTTATTTCGCAGAATATTTTGGCTTCGTAAATTGTATAAAAGAAAAAGGATGGATAAATATATCTTTTGAAAGATTGCTTCTTCTTAATCCAAATTATATTATTGTTGCTTCATCATTTATAGATAAACAATTTTTTTCAAATACTCTTTTTAAGAATATTAATGCTGTTGCAAATAACAATATATATTATTTTAATGAAAAAGATGAGGATGTAATATTACAACCTTCTTTCGATTTATGGATTGGATTTTACGAGATTCTTAAAAGGTTTTATTAAAATTTGTTAATTTGGAAGATTAGTCAAAATAAAAACAATTTTAAATTTAATAGATTACATTTAATAAATCAAATTTAATGGGTCCAATTATCTTATATATAAATCTCTCTTTTTTTACCATCTATCAATGGCGAGATTATTCCTTCTTCTTCCATCTGTTCTACAATTCTTGCTGCTCTATTATAGCCTATTTTTAACCTTCTTTGTAAATATGATGCAGAGACTTTTCTTTCTTTTTTAATAATCTCAACGGCTTGAGGATAAAGTGGATCATCTGTTAAAAACTCATCATTATAACCATTTTCTTCCTTTTTTACATCTGCAAAAAGTTCATTAATAGCTTTTCTTTCTGTTTTGTAGGTTTGTGAAATCTTTTTTACAAGTTCTCTAACTTCATTTGTAGAAATAAAAGCCCCCTGGATTCGTACGGGTGGGAGTCCAGCAAAAGAAAAAAGCATATCACCATTTCCAAGTAAAGATTCTGCACCATTAGTATCTAATATTATCCTTGAGTCTGTTTTTGAAAATGTCTGAAAGGCTATTCTAGAAGGAAGATTGGATTTTATAACCCCAGTTACTACTTCTGCAGAAGGTCTTTGAGTTGCGAATATAAGATGAATTCCGACTGCCCTTGCCATTGCAGAAAGATGGATTAAAGAATCTTCTATTATTTTTTGAGATGTCTGCATGAGTGCATAAAACTCATCTATTATTAACACTAGGTAAGGTAATCTTTCATCCATACTTTGATTGAAATCTTCTATTGATCTAAAGCCGTTGTCCTTAAGTATAGCATATCTATTTTCCATCTCAGCAACAAGCCACTTTAAAGCAGCGGAGGCATCTTCTGGAAATATAATTATCTCATCAGTAAGAAGGTGAGGTAGATCATTATACAAAGAAAGTTCTACTCTTTTTGGATCTATCAAAAGAAGTCTAACCTTTTCTGGGGGATTTGCTATGACAAGTGATGCGATCAAAGTATTTATGCATACAGATTTACCTGAACCAGTTCGACCTGCTATTAAAAGATGAGGAGACTTCGAAATATCTGTTACTTGAATTTTGCCTTCGATATCTTTGCCTAATATAAATGGTAAATGCATATTTGAGTTTTTAAATTCTTCCGTTTTTGCAAGATCCGTAAAATAAACGATCTGCTTAATCTCATTTGGTATCTCTATCCCAACCGCTTTTTTACCTGGAATTGGAGCTAAAATTCTTATTTTTTCAGCAGATAAATTATATGTTATATTTTTTTCAAGATTTATTAATTTCCCAAGATTGATCTTTTCGTCGATTTCAAGTTCAAACCTTGTAACTACGGGTCCTTTTATATAATTCAATAGCTTTGATTCTATACCAAAGTCCCTTAAAGTTTTTAATATTATCCTTCCCTTCTCCTCAATGACTTTTATATCATCTTCATTACTGACAAAATGCGGATGTATGGATTCTGGTATAAATTGATCAATTGAAAATTTATCGGATTTCTCATATAATAATTCAGAATTATCAATATTTTTGGGTTCCTTTTTAGATATATTGTTTATCTCTTCATATTTTTCATCTGAAAATTCAGAATTTTTACATTCTATTTCTTCAACATCTTCAACATACTTATTTTTATCTTCTTCATTTTCATATATTTCATTTGCCAATTCAAGATTTAAAATATCATTAGATTCATCATATTTATTCTCATTATTTTTATATTGAGTTTCTTCTTCGATGCGAGATTCTTCATCTATTGATTTAACAATATCATTGTGGTCCTCTGGTATAAAAGGCTTTATATCTATTTCTGGAAGATTTAAACTTTTTACAATATTTCCCTTTTTCCTATTTTCTGTCATATTACCAACAAAATTTTGTACAAATTTATTTGCATAAGATATATTGTTATCTGTCGATTTTTCAATAGTAATAGAATCTTTTATGAGATTGAAATAAAAAATTAAAGATAATAAAAAATACAAGAAAAAGAAAATTATTAATAGAATATATAAAACAAAGAAAGCTACTTCATTCTCCATTAAAGTAACTATCTGTTTGTTTATAAAAAAGAAGTTTGAACCAAAAAATAACAGTTCCAATAAAGGTAAAAGTGCTGTAAAAAGGAAAAGAAAGGAAAATAATAAGTTTATGGTTTTTTTATCAATATAAGTGTCAAATTTTAATACAAAAAACCATATTGACTCAATTGCAAGCCAAGGGAAGATTCCTAAACTAATTAAAAGACTATTTTGAATTAGATACAAAAAAACTATCAAAAATGTACAAAAAGTTGATAATATATAATGAAAAATTTTTATATTAAATTTCATTATTTCCTCATAAAAAATTATTTACAATTTTCATATCCATTATAGTTTTTCGGTATGAAATTAAAAAGCTTCTTTTTTAAATCAATTACATTTTTATCTTTTATTCTTCTTGTTTTAAGTTTTTCTTGTTCAACTTTTAAGTATAAACTTCCTGAATTTACTGGACAAAATGATTCAAATTTTTTAAACCACTTATACCCAATTTTATCTAGTGATCCTAATGCTTCCATAAATGAAACTTTAAATTTTTGTTCTGTTTTTATAGATGAAAATGGGATCTTATATTCTTTGATAATTGAACTAAACAAATTAAACTTAAATAATACAGATTTCTGGTTTTACGAATTGTTTTTTTATGATTATTCCCCATTTCAAAAAAAGGAAACCAATTTAAATAACACAACCAATCAAAATGAATCTTCGAATAATACAACTAATACAAAAAATGAAAATATTGATGTCAAACCTATATCTATCAAAATGACTACAACTTCTATTAATCCTATGACTCCTCTTAAAATAAAAGATCAAACTTTAAGTTTTGGAAAAAACATCTTTTCATGGAAGGGAAATAGTATCAAATTTGAATTGCAAGATAAGAAAAATTCGATAAAAATCAATGCTCATTTATATCCAAAAAATAACTTCTCTTTGCTTGGATCACCTATGATTAAACAGTCTTTAGGGCAAATGTTTTTTTTCACTTCAGCTGATTTACCTGTTGAGTGTGAGTATACATTTTACTACGCTGAAAAAGAAAAAGTTAAAAGAAAACTAAAAAATGGTTTTGGCATTCTTTATAAAAGTTGGGGAATAAGCTCTGCATCTGAATATGAACTTCATTTCTTAAAATTTTCTAACTTTAATTTTAAGGATATCAAAATAAATCCCCCAGAAATATTATTAGATAAATCATATCTGTTTTTTTCTATTCCAAAAGCTTCTTTCTATTCCGCTTTAGAAATTTCAAAAGAGAATAACATACCTATATTTAACCTCGTAACGAATTTCTACCCTGAAAATGACTATAGATATTCTAAGATAATCCCAGATAAAAATAGAAGATATCCCTCTAACTTCTCTATCCTATTAAAAAATTTCCTCATTCGTTTTAACCCTATATATGAAAAATCTGTAGTTCAGTTTTTTACTCATGATAGCTGGTTTGGGATTACTCCAGTCTATGATTCTGCTGGAAGAGCAATCGGACTTGGTTTTTCAAATCTATATGAATATTCAAGAATGAAATAGACTTCTAATTATTTATTTTTACCTAAATTTTCATATGAAACAAAATATCATTTCACTGGAAATAGTTTTCTAAATATTTACTTTTACCCCAAAAATTATTAATATTTTATATATAAATATATTCAATATAAAATAAAATTTAAAATAATGTGGGGAAAAATTATGGAATTTGAAAAAGTTATAGAATCTAGAAGATCGTACAGAGCATTAGAAAAAGTTGAAATCACAGAAAACATGATAGAACAACTTGTAAAAGCAGCTTCACTAGCGCCTTCTTGCTATAATAATCAGCCATGGGAATTTGTCTTTATAAGAAGCAAGGAAAAACTTGAGCAATTATTTGATGCTTATAGCAAAGGAAATGAATGGTGTAAACAAGCTAGTGCTGTTATTGTAGTAATTTCTAAAAAAGAGGATGATTGTGTAATAGAACAGAGGATGTACTATCAGTTCGACACTGGGATGGCTACATCAATGCTTTTACTTAAAGCCACAGAACTTGGTCTAGTAGCTCACCCTATAGCTGGTTTTAATCCTGCAAAAGTAAGAGCAATAATTAATCTTCCCTCTGACTATGAAATTATAACCTTATTAATCATTGGTAAAAAAAGCTTGGATTTATCTTCTTTGACAAAAACATGGCAAATAGAAAGTGAAATGCATCGTCCAGAAAGAAAGAAAATTCAGGAATTTTTCTTCATAGATAATTTTGGGAAATAATATTAATGTTTAACCTTTCTTTCAATGAATTTATGATTTCAGAAATCAATCTTTCATAGGATATACCATACATTGATGCTATCATAGGTAAATCAGAATGAGTTGGGTGAAGACCAGCGATAGGATTAATCTCTAAAAATTGAGCTACACCTTTTTCATCCAGTCTTATATCTACTCTAGAAGAATCTCTACAACCTAATAGTTTATGTACCTTTAAAGCTAGTTTGCATGCATCATCTGAATATTTATCATTTACAGGTATATACTTTACAACTTCTTCACAATTTTCCTTATTGTAATAAGAATAGGCACCTTCTTCTGCATGATCCTTTAGTGTTATTTCCATTGCTCCTATTACTTTAGATTTTTCTCCTGTTCCTATGATTCCTACTGTAAATTCCCTACCACTTAGATATGGTTCAACAATCACAGGTTGTTTGTATTTAGAAAGTAAAAATTGAATTTGATTATTCAATTCCTTTTTATTTATTATTCTACTTTTACTTGAAATACCAATTCCAGTTCCACAAGCTATTGGCTTTACAAAAAGGGGATATGGAAGATTAATTTGTGAAACATCTTTTAAATTTTCAACAACTATAAAATCTGTTGTAGGAAGACCTGCACTTTTTACGATTCTCTTAGTCCATGCTTTATTTAATGCTACAGATAATGTTAGTGGATCTGAGAAGGTATATGGGATCTTATAAGCATCCAAAAGAGCTGGAATCTGGGCTTCTCTTCCATAACCATAAAGTCCCTCTGCAATGTTAAAGACAAAATCCCATCTTTTCCCTTTGCTGAGATTTAATACGAGATCTTCTAAATTACCTATTCTTTCAACTAAAAAACCAAATTTATGTAATGTTTTTTCAATAGAATCTATAGTTTCTTCACTATCAAATTCTGCAATTTCCTCTTCACTAAAGCCCAATTTTAAATATTCATTTCTCAAATCATATGTCAAACCAACATTGACCTTATGTCCCCAAGGAACTCCATCTGATTCCAACTTATTTACCTCTTGTTCGAAAAGATGGTTAAATTATAAATATATTAAAATTTTTTCAATATTTTCTATAATTTTTCTTTTTATTTTTTCTATTTTCTTTCTATTTTATTTTGGTCAATTTTTCCCTAAATTATTATTTAAAATTAATAGATATTCTTTTACTTTTAATTAATTCTTGTTTATATTATAAGTGAAAAATATAAAAGTAAATTTTATAAAATTATTAAAAGGAGAGACTTATGATTAAACAAGAACTTTTAGATGCTATGAATGATCAAATCAACTATGAACTTGAATCATCTTATATTTATCTTTCTATGGCTGCTTATTTTGCTTCTATGAATCTTGATGGTATGGCTCATTGGATGAGAGTTCAAGCTCATGAAGAGATTATTCACGCAATGAAATTTTTTGATCATATAATTGATAGAGGTGAAAAGGTAATTCTTAAAGATGTTAAGCAATTAAAAACAAATTGGTCAAACCCAAAACAAGTATGGGATAATGCTTATGAGCATGAACAACTTATAACAAGCAGGATAAACAACCTCATGTCTATTGCAAGAAAGCTACAAGATTTTACAAGTGAACCGCTTTTACAGTGGTTTGTCAATGAACAGATAGAAGAAGAAGTAAATACTTCAAAAATATCACAACAAATGGCATTGATTAAGGAAGATTCTCAGGGACTTTTCATGTTGGATGCACAACTTGCTACAAGATCTTTTCCAGCTGGTTCTTGTTTTGACCCTACAGCTTATAATGTAGCAAATTAATTAGAACAATTAAAAAAAGAATGTATCTTTATTAATGAAAATCATTAATATAAACAGATAACATAAAACAAATTTTTTATGCTTTATATATATTTTCCAAATTTTTTTGGTGTAAATAGTTCATAAGGAAACATAAGCTTGATAATCTATATATATTTGCCAAATCCTTTATCAATTTTTAATCCTTCTCCAAATAAGAATGCAGGTCTTCCTCTTAAAGCAACCGCATAAATTTGATTTTTAAATTCAAAATCATTAAATGGACTTATCTTCATCTTACTAAAGAGCATATTATTTTTAAAGATAAAACTTACATCTTTTTTAACAAGTACAAAATCTGCATCTGAACCTTCCAAAATGGCTCCTTTTTTAGGATAAAGATTATAATATTTTGCAGCGTTTTCGCTAGTTATTTCAATTATTCTTGAGATTGGTATTTTTCCTAAAAATTCGGAAAGTATGTATTGATATAAAGTTTGAACCCCAGAGATACCAGAATAGTCCTTTAAAAATGAACCAGTATTCTTTTCATTAATCATGCATGCTGCATGATCACTTGCAACAAATAGACATTGACCATTTTCAATGGATTTCCTCAGTGCATTTTTATCTTCTTCAGTCTTTACAGGAGGTGCTGTTTTTATCAATGAACCAAAATTATAAAAATCTTTATTTGTCCAATTTAAATAATGAGGAGCTGTCTCAAATGTGATATTACAAAATTTTCTTGCGTATTCTAAAAATCTAACTGCTTTTGCAGAAGATAGATGAACAATATGTATTCTATTTTGAACCTTTTCACAGATAGCAGCAGCATTTTGAACTGCGATAAGTTCGGCAATATCTGATCTACTTTCACAGTATATTTCTATCTCATCTTTTAATTTTTTACTTGCTTGAGACTTCGGATTTTTTATATCGGCGTCTACTTCATTGACATCATATATTTTATTAGATCTATCTTTCAAATATCCATCAATAGTCTCATAATCTTCTGCATGCAATAGTAGTGGTTTATTCACCTGTTTACATATATTTGCCGCTTTTAATAGTTGATAATTTGTAAGTCTTGGAAAACTTTCCATGCCAGAAATTAAGTATGCCTTAAAACCTTTAACATTGCATGAAACAAGATCTGAAATATTATTCTCGAAATCTTTATTTTCTATTGATTTACCACAGATTCCACCGAAAAAAGCATAGTCACAGTAAGAGAGATTAGAAACATAAGACAATTTTTCATTAAAATTTTTCCTTGAAGTAACTTCTGGAATAGATGTACAAGGCATATCTATAATAGTTGTAACCCCGCCTGCAATTGCCGATGAACTTGCAGTAGAAAAGTCTTCCCTGAAATCATAACCAGGAGTATCAAAATGAACATGTGGGTCTATTGCTCCAGGAAGTATAAGCATCCCTTTGCAATCAAAGATAGAGTTATCTTTACTAAACTTTTTTTGCTTTTCAAAATCAGCCTTAAAAAACTCTTCAATATCAATAAGATTAAATTTATCAATTTTACTTAAATCATTTTTAATTTCTGAATTATCAATGGAAATTGAATTTGCAATTATATTTGAGTCAAAAAAATTATTTAATTCTTTTAATAGCCTATCAATTGAAAACTTCTCGTCACAATAAGTTTTTATCTTCGAAAAAACACCTTTTTCAAAATCTATAGAAATGATAGCAAAATCTTGCTTAAAAATACAATTTACAAGATATATCATTTTTACTCTTTAATTTTTATAGAAAAACTCTTTAATTTTCATAAAAAATTTTTATTATAGTTTTTATAACAAAAATTTCGCTTAATTTTTCTTTCATTAAAATTTTCTTTTTACTTCAATCAATCTACTATTTATTATTCTTAATCAAACCCAAAATAATATCTGGTAAAAATGGAGAAGTATATAGCCTAATCCCTGTAGCATAGGCAAATGCATTTGCGATTGCTGGAATTGGTCCATTGATATTTATTTCAGAAACAGATTTTGCTCCATATGGACCAGTTTCCTCATAGGAAGGTATTAATATCACTTTGATAGGTGGAATATCCATGGTATTAAATATCTTATATCTATTGAAAGATGGATTAAGCATTCTTCCATTTTTAAAATAGTACTTTTCTGTTAAGGCATAACTTATTCCATTGACTATAGCTCCTTCACACTGTCCTTCAGTAAGAGCAACATTTATAGGAGTTCCACAATCAACAGTTGCAAGATAAGATAAAACCTTTATTTTACCTGTAAAAGTATCGACTTCAATTTCAGCAAAATGGACTGCAAAAGGGGGTGGTGAAAGTTTACAATACTCGGAACTTACTGCCTGTATTTGGAATTGCTCATGTTGATACATAGCATATCTAACTATATCTGCATAAGATACCTTATTTTCTCCATTATATGCATATTCATTTTCTAGTTTTATATTTTCTTCATCAATCTTTAAGATTTTTGAGGCAACTTCGATGATCTGCTTTCTTACCTTTTTTGCTGCGGACAAAACAGCATTTCCAGAAAGGTAGGTTGTTGAAGAAGCATAAGCCCCAGTGTCAAATGGAGTTACATCTGTATCTGCTGCAATTACATGAACCTTACTTACTGGAATATCTAAAGTTTCAGCAACAATCTGAGCAAAAATAGTATCTGCCCCCGTTCCTATATCTGTCGCACCAGTCATAAGAATAGCAGAACCATCATCCTGCATTTTAAGATAACAGGAAGCCATATCAACCATTGGTATAGCTGATCCCTGCATTAAAACGGCAAGACCTACTCCTCTTTTATATCTTTTTTCACTCGATCTCTCATCTTTATAAACTAATCTTTTTGATTTCCAATCAAAGATTTCAGCACCTTTAATAAGACACTTTTTTAGATTATTTGCTTTTACGACCTGTTCCACCCCTTCGGTTCCCTCACCGAGAGCCTTAAATATTGGTGAAGTTTCATTTTCATCTATTGCCCATTTATGAAAATATTCAACAGGGTCAATACCTAGTCCTTCTAAAATTTCGTCGACAAAGCAATTCAAAGCAAACTGTCCTTGAGTAGCACCATAACCTCTGTATGCACCACCAACAACAACATTAGAATATAAAGATTTACCAATGAATCGAACATTATCAATTTTATTTAATATTGGTAAAGTCTTGGAACCGACATTTGTTAAAACAGTTAAAGCATGAGGTCCATAAGCACCAGCATTTTCAATAGCTGTCATAGAGAGCGCATTTATTTTACCATCTTTTTCATAACCTGCTTCCATTATAAGTTGATATTGGTGTCTTGTTCTTGTTCCAACAAAAACTTCTGCCCTAGAAAGTCTTATTTTTACTGGATATTTTAAAACATAAGCTGCATAAGCAACATAAGGTTCAAGTATCACTTCCTGCTTGGAACCAAATCCTCCGCCAAGCCTTGGTTTAATAA
>JAAZOT010000041.1 GCA_012797605.1 Spirochaetales bacterium
AGTATTAATTTAAATCCTAAAGTTGCTGTAAAAAACAAAATTTATGCAGGAGTAAAGATATTTTTTAAATATGGTGTTGAACCTTATGAGATTACCTATGAACAGAATTCTTGTACCATCCGTTTTGTAAATAATGAAATAAAAGCTGGCCCTTATGAACCTCCTGATGTTGATAGGAAACTTTTTGACAAGAGAATTTTATCACTACGAAACAAGCTATAAGGGGTTTATGTGCCAATTAGACCAATAGACATTCAGAATATGCTTGTTCGATTAGAAAATTTATCCAAAAGTTCTACTTTATCTCAAATTTCTGAGTCTATTGCAAAGCAAGTGCAGGAAAAAAAACAAAAATTAGAAGCAATTCAAAAAAAAGAAGGTTTAGCAACAATAGAAAAAATTAAAGAAGAAGAAAATCAAATGAGAAAAATAGAAAAATTTAAGCAAAATTATCAAGGAAATAAAGATTCAAAGAAGAAGAGAAATTACTATCAAGAAGATGAAGATGAGCATACATTTGAAAAGAAAATTTAAATTATGACAATAACAGTAATAATAATTGCAATACTAATCTGTCTTATTTTTTACTTTGTTTTGAATGATAAAATAAATAAAATTAAAAAAGAATATGTAAAATCAGATTTAATATCCGAGATGCAAGAAATAATTACTTACTTCAATCAAGAAGCTGAAAGAAATATAACTTTATTGGAAGATAAAATAAAGGAAATAGATACTAAAATAAAAAAATTTGAAAAATTAAAAAAAAGTTTAGAAGAGAAATATTTAATCGAAACTAATAAAAATCTTAAAAAACAAAATGAGTCAACAGAATTGCTGAATTTGGATGATAAATCCTGGCAGCAAAAGGCATATAGTATGTTTGAGAATGGATTTTCTTTTGAGGAAATTTCTGAAAAACTAAAAAAAAATGTTGGAGAGATTCAATTTGCTATATCATATTTTGATTTGAAAGAAAAAATTAAACCATCTGAAAAAAAGAAAAAAAAATCTTAATGCTTGGAGAGAAGATGGAATTTGTTCTAGGAATTGATTTAGGCACTACAAATTCATCATGTGCAATTTATGAATATGATGAAATTTCAATGATTCCAAATGAAGATGGACAGTATATTACTCCTTCAGCGGTATTTATCAATTCTATAGATAATATTGTTGTAGGGCAGAAAGCTAAAAATCAGAAGCTACTTTATCCTGATGAGGTAGTTACAGAAGTAAAGCGATTTATGGGTAGTGAGAAAAGATATTTTATAAAAAACAAAGAATTTTCTCCAATTGAAATATCTTCTTTTATTTTAAGAAAATTAAAGGAAGACGCTGAAAAGAGAATTAAGCAAAAAATAGAAAAAGCTGTTATTACTGTTCCAGCATATTTTAACGAAATTCAAAGAAAAGCGACATTTGAAGCAGGTAGATTAGCAGGGATGCAAGTCATAAGAATAATTAATGAGCCAACTGCTTCATGTTTAGCTTATGGTTATGGCAAAAAAGATATAGATAAGTTAGTTCTAGTTTATGATTTTGGAGGTGGAACATTCGATGTTTCTTTGGTTGAAATTTCTCAAGGAGTTTTTAATGTTATAGCCACAAGTGGCGATAACATGCTTGGAGGCATTGAATTTGATAATTTAATTGTAAATGAAATATTAAAGTATTTTAAATCAAAAACAGGAAAAGATTTAAAGGAAGATAAGTTCGCTTTAACAAAGATATATGATGCTGCAGAAAAAGCTAAAATTACCCTATCATATGAAAGAGAAACGACAATAGTAATACCCTTTATTTCAGCCAATGAAAAGGGACCTCTTCATCTTGAATATAAAATAACAAGAGAAGATTTTGAGTTGATGATTGATAAGTACATTAACTATACGATAGATCTTATAAAAAAAGTATTAAAAGACAGTAATTATGAGATTTCAGATGTTGATTCAGTTGTCCTTGTTGGTGGTTCGACAAAAATTCCATTGGTGCAATTAAGATTAGAAAATTTATTTGGGAAAAAAATAGAAAAATCAATCGATCCAGACCAAGTTGTAGCTATTGGAGCAGCTATTCAAGGAGCAATAATAGAAGGTAATATACAGGATATAATCTTAGTAGACATAACCCCTTTATCTTTAGGTGTTGAAATAACTGGAGGACTATTTGTTCCAGTTATAGACAGAAATACAAAGATTCCATGTGAAAATTCCAAAATGTTCACAACAATTGTAGATAATCAGAAAATTGTCGAAATAAATATATATCAAGGAGAAAGAAAGATCTGCAGTGAAAATTTTAAACTAGGAACATTTATTTTAAGTAATATTCGTAGGGCAAAGGCAGGTGAACCAAGAATTAGGGTAACATTTTCTTTAGATGTAAATGGTATCTTAACTGTTCAAGCTCAAGATATAGACACAAAAGTGTCTCAACAGATAACTATAGATGCATCAACGAAAGAATTGAAGCTTGGTGACTTGCAAAAAATAATTAAATCTTCGCGAGATTTTGAAAAAGAAGATTATGAATTTGAAGAAAAACAAAAATTGAAAAGTAGTTTAAAGACTTTAAAAAACATTGTAAATGAAAAAATTATTCAGACTAAATTTCCTATAGAAATAAAAAACGAAGTTGAAGAATTGATTAAAGAGATAGATGTGACAATAAATAGTGCAAGTTATGAGAAACTAAAAAACTATTATGAAGCTTTACAATACTATAATGATGAAATAGATTATAATGAACAAAAATATTTAATGAAAGGTTTATTAAGCTAGTCCTGCTTCAAGGAGGAAGTTATGGATGAATTATTGAATGATTATTATTCAATTTTAAGAGTTAAGCCTGATTCATCAATGGATGAAATCAAAGCAGCTTATAGAAAACTTGTTTTTCAGCTTCATCCAGATAAGAATAAAGATCCTTTAGCAGTTGAAAAATTTAAAAAAGTTACAAAGGCTTTTTCTGTTTTATCAAATTCTAAATCACGTCTTGAATATGATATATCTTTGGAAAATCAATACAAAATTCAGTTATTTAAGCAAAATATGTCAGATATAATATTGAAACTTGATAACCAATTAAAGATAAAAATCAATCAGGTTAACAAAAAAATAATAAAAGACTATGAAATAGATGATATTACATTAAATCTTCCATTTTCTGAACTAATGCAAAGGTTATTTTATTCAGAAGATATAGATGTAAAAAAAAGTGCTGCCGAAGCTCTTGTAGAAAAGGATAAAAGAATAGCATATTCAATTCTATTTAGATTCTTAAAAAAAACGGATAATCCAGAAATTATAATATTTATATTGAAAATTTTAGAAAAAAATTATAAACAAAAGATCTTTGAAGATTTAAATCTAATTTCATTTCCAAATATTTCTGAAATAAAATTTGCAATTTTAGAAATATTCGAGAATAATTATAATGAAAATGTCAGAGAGTTAGCTATTAAGTTACTTGAAGATGATGATCCTCAAATTAGATTAAGGACTATTAAACTACTTTACAAAAAAGATAAACCTCTTATCTTACAAAGGATATATAATCTTTTGAGTGACCCCGATAAAAAAGTCCTTGTAGAAGTTAAGAATATTTATAATCTTTTAAAAAAAGAAATTAAAAGGCAACAGGAGTAAAAATATGGATATTGCAACAATTAATGAACTTCAGATAATTCTTTTTACAATAGGTAAAGTTACATATGCTATACCTATATCCTATGTTGATTACATCGAGAAGTATATGATCCCTACTCAAATTCCAAATTCACCTCCATTCGTAGAAGGAGTCATTAATCTTAGGGGAGCGGTAATACCAGTTCTTGATTTAAGAAAAAGATTTCATATAGAAAATATTGAGAATACAAATAAAACTAGGATTTTAATTGTTGCAATAGGCAATAGAAAATTTGGTTTTATAGTTGATACGGTTTCAGAAGTAGTTACATTAACAAAAAATCAG
>JAAZOT010000012.1 GCA_012797605.1 Spirochaetales bacterium
ATCTTTTTGAAAGATCAATTATTTATAGTTTATTTGAAAAATTAATCATATTAATATATTCAGTTTGATATTTTACAAAAATAATATGTTATAAAAAAACTTCAATAAAGAAAATAATAAAAAAATAAGCATAATTGATACATAATTGATATTTTATTTTCTCTTTCTCGATGCTACATCAAATATTACTGCACTGACCAAGACTAGTCCACGAATAACATACTGAAGTGAAATATCTGTTCCTAAAAGGTTCATTCCATTCATCAAGGACATATATACAAGAGCACCGATTAGAGAACCAGTAATGGATCCTATACCTCCTGCTGCTGAAACCCCACCTATGTAACAGGCGGCTATAGCATCTAGTTCAAATAATGTTCCAGCTTGAGGAGTTGCAGATTTTAATCTTGCGGTAAATAAAATACCAGATAGGGCAGATAATACTCCCATAGAAATAAATACAAATAATGTTATCTTTTTTACATTTATACCAGAAAGTTCAGCTGCTTCTGGATTTCCCCCAACAGCATAAATATGTCTTCCAAGAACAGTTTTCCTTGTTATAAAATCATAGATCAAAACTACAGCCATCATTACAACAAAAGTCCATGATAGCCCGTTATACCCAGATAGAATCCATGTAATATAGATCATTATCGCAGATAGTAAAAATAACTGGATGATAAAGACAGATACTGGTAATACCTCAAAGTTATATCTTTGTCTTCTTTTCCTACCTAAAATCTGAGATATAATCATGATAATAGTAGTTATTATACCAATCACAAATGTAGTTTTATGAAGACCTGGGAGTATATTTATCTTGGAAAGTAGATCTGGAATATATCCAGTTCCAATAGCGTTAAAGGTTTCATTTGGTATTATTATGGTACCAGTTGAAGCAGTTATTAGCATCAAGGCACCTCTATATATAAGCCATCCAGCCAAAGAAGAAACAAAGGCTGGAATTCCTAGTGAAGCGACTGGAAGTCCAGTTAAAAAGCCAGCAAATCCACCCAAAACCATTGCACTGACTATAGTTAGCCATACAGGGAAATGGAACCTTGTTAGTAAAACCGCTGCTACAGCTCCTAAGAAACCTGATAGGAACCCAACAGATAGGTCAATATGCCTTATGATAATTACCAAAGTCATACCAGTTGCAAGAACGGCAATATAACCAGTTTGGTTTATCAAGTTAGCTATATTTCTTGAAGAGATGAAATTTCCATTTGAAAGTATTGTGAAGATTATCATTATGACAACAAGTGCGATATACATTGAATAATTTCTAATGTTTTTCTTAACAAGATTTTTCAAATCATCTATAAGCATTTTTTACTCCCAAAGTTTTTTATGCGAAAATTTTCACCTAGTTATGAAACAGTACTTTAAGAATCACAGTATATTAAGAATCAATCTATTTTAAGGATCAGTACATAGTAGCAAGTTCTATAACTCTTTCCTGAGTTGCTTCATCTCTACTGAGTTGTCCAGCAAGTTTTCCATTTGAAATAACATATATTCTATCTGACATTCCAAGGATCTCTGGTAACTCGGAGGATATCATTATTATACTCATACCTTGACTTACAAGATCATTCATTATATTATAGATCTCATATTTTGAACCGACATCGATACCTCTTGTTGGTTCATCCAATATTAGCAGAGAGGGGGAGGCAAAAAGCCATTTTGCTATAGATACTTTTTGCTGATTTCCACCAGAAAGGTAATTGACAAGTTGAAGTATCGAAGGAGTCTTTATTCTTAAAGATTTTACATAGGATTCGGCAGATATAATCTCTTCTTCATCAATGACCACACCTAATTTGCTCGCTACCTTTTTTTGATTTGCAAGAACTATATTATTTTTTACATTTTGAATCAATATCAATCCATTTTTCTTCCTATCTTCAGAAGCATAAGCAAGGCCAGCCTTTATAGCAGTTGATGGATGATGGAATTTTAAAGATTTCCCTTTAAATATTATCTCACCATTTATTACATACCCATCTGGGTTACCAAATATACTTCTTGCAAATTCTGTTCTTCCAGAACCAACAAGACCTGCAAGTCCAACTATTTCTCTTTCTTTTACTTCAATATTTATATCACTTAGAATTTTTCTATCTTTTTTTAAATCAATAGCATTCCAATTATTTACCTTAAATACAACTTTATCAGAAGGTTTAGTTTTCCTTTCTGGAAAAATATTTTCTATTGATCTTCCAACCATATTTTTTATTAAAATCTGCTCGGTGATATCGTCTTTACCTTTTTCAAGAGTGCATATTGTTTTTCCATCTCGTAAAACAGTTATTGATTCTCCAATATCAAGTACCTCTTTGAGTTTATGTGAAATTAAAATAGATGTAACACCTTGACCTTTAAGTTTCCTTATTATATTTAATAAATTTTTACAGTCCTCTTCATTCAAAGCAGCAGTAGGCTCATCTAATATCAAAAGTCTTGCTTTCCTATAAAGTGCTTTAGCAATTTCTACAAGTTGTTGTTGACCTATACCAAGTTCTTTAATCTTTTCTGTTGGGTTTATATTTAAATGAACAAGTTCAAGAAGTGATGAAGCTGTTTTTATCATTTCATGGACATCTATGGATATTCCTTTTGTTTTTTCATGACCAAGCATGATATTTTCGTAGATAGTCATTTCTGGAACTAATGCAAGTTCTTGATAGATTATTCCTATTCCAGCGAGTTCACTATCCTTTATCGAGTTAAACTTTACCTGTTTTCCTTCAAAAAAAATAGAACCTTCAAATTGACTTTGTGGATAAACTCCACTTAAGATTTTCATTAAAGTCGATTTCCCAGCGCCATTTTCTCCAACAAGGCAATGGATCTCTCCTTTTTTTACTGAAAAATTTACATCACTTAAAGCAACAACTCCTGGAAATGTTTTAGTTATATTTTTCATTTCAAGAATATAATTATTCATTAGTTCTCCTTGCAAGTATGAATTTAAGATGCCAGCATATAAAATACTGGCATCTTAAAATGAAATTTGATTAAAATTCACTAAAAATTTTGCAAAAAGTAGAAATAAAAAGCAAACATAAAATTATAATCCAGTGAATTTATCGGCAGGCCAATATCCAGAGTCGATGATCTCTTTTTTAACATTTTCTTTTGTTACAATAGTGATAGAAGTTGGTTTTGCTGGAACATCTTTTACACCATTGTTGTATGTTTTTGTAACAGGTGGCTCTGAGCCTTTTAAATATGCAAGAGCAGCATCTATAGCATCTTTTACAAGGAGTCTAACATCTTTTAATACAGTCATGGATTGTTTACCATCAATAATATATTGAATAGAAGCTATTTCTGCATCTTGACCTGTTATATAGTATTTTTTTACATCTTTATCTGCTGCAAAAGCATCTGCAATAGCCCTTGCTGTCCCATCGTTAGGAGCACAGATATAGACAGTACCTTTTGCTTTAGCATCAACAGCTGTTAAGTTTGCTTCTGCTTTACTCTTTGCATCGTTGAAATTCCAGTTTGTTGTTACCTGACCAATTATTTGAGACATTTCATCCCTTGTTAGATTCGCTTTGTTTTTCAATGCTATAGCTTTATCTGAATTTCTAACTATAAAGGTGCCATCTGCAATTTTAGGCTGTAAAACACTCCAAGCACCTTCAAAGAATATAAAAGAGTTGTTGTCACTTGCAGCACCAGCATAAAGATATAGATTGTTTCCTTTTGATCCAGCTGGAACTTGAGAAACAAGATACTGTCCCCATGCCGCGCCGACTTGAAAACTATCAAATGTTACATAGTAATCTACAGCATCAGTATCTCTGATTAACCTATCATATGAAATGACTTTAACACCTGCTTTATGTGCAAGTTCAGCAGCAGCTGCGGCAGCAGTACCATCATGTGGGCAAATGATGAGAACTTTTATCCCTTCGGCAATGAGTGCTTCTACATTTGCCTTTTCTTTAGCTGAATCTCCTTAGCTAAAGAGAACTTTGGCTGAAAAACCAGCATTCTTAAGAGCATCTAAGAATCTTGTCTGGTCTTGAATCCATCTTGGTTCATCTTTTGTTGGAAGCACAATACCAACAGCGGTTGTCTTTTTCTGGCAGCTAGTAAAGATAAAACCAAAGATAAATAGAACTAGTGCAAAGATGATGAGAACTTTTTTGAAATTCATAAAACCTCCTTAAGGTCTTATATAAACAATGACTACTTTTATATTAATTAAATAAAAATAATTTACAACAATATTTAAACATATTTTTAAAATAAATTTCAAATTTTTAGTTTTTATTTTTTTAATTTTTAATTTTTTTAATTAAATCCATGACTTTACATCCCATAAATTCAAAATATTGCATTCCACAATTTAATATTTAAATTCTATCTTTAACTCATTAACTATTGAATAAAAAAATCTTTGTATCAATAAATACTTAAATGAATAAATCTTTGAATTAATAACAACTTGAATAAATAAATTTTTAAATCCTTAACTGATTAAATAAATAAATCTTCCAATCAATGATTGATTGAATAAATAACTATTTTAATCAAAAACTACAAATGGTTAGACTTAATTTTGCATTTTGAAATTAAAACTAAAAATCAAATTCTATTCAAAAATATTAATACAAATTCTTATAGATAAAAGGGGCGAAAAATTAAATTTATAAAATTTTACCTAAGCGGTATTATGTAGTGGTATTAAGTTTTTATAAAGATTTTTTTTAAGACTTTTATAAGGATTTTATATTAAGATTTTATATTTTATATTAAGACTTTTATAGGTTCTGCTTTTTAAAATAAACTTAAATAGATTGATATCAAACATGTTGGGTGGGTGGTGGGGTGGTCTGAGGCAAAAAATTTATTAAAAAATATTAAAAAATACTTGACAGATATTTTAAACTTTATATTTTCACAAAGCTTAGCGAATAAAGAAGCAATTCAAAAATTAGGGAGATTATAATGAATCTTAAAAAGAGAAACTATTTTAATTCATTTTTTGGACTTACATTGACATAATCCTGTTTCTCTTTAATATTCTAAGTCAAAAATAAAAATAAAAGTTATAACAAAAATAAGTTATAGCAAGAGCTATAACAAGAAAGTTATAAATTGTAAAAACGAATAATAAAAAGAATATTAGATGAAGCAGGGTTAGACTTTTAAGGTTAGATCCTGTTTCATTTTTATTTTAAATACTATTTTTAAATAGCAGATGAAACGCCTGGATCTAACCAGGCGTTTTTTTTGCAAAAAGGGAAAAATTATGGAAAAAATGCAAATTATTAAAACTACAAAGGCACAAGATACGATTTTAGAAATCATTAAAAAACATTGGATAGTATTATTTTTATCTATAGTGATAATGATGTCTACTACAGGAATAGGTATTTACCTTCCAGTAATTGTTAAACATGCGATTGATGAAAATATTATGGCAAAAAACCTAAATGGTCTTAAGCAGGATGCTATTGTTTTCCTTGCTTGTTTGATAACTCTATCTTTGCTCACATTTTTTAGCATCTACATTACTGAGTTATTTGGACAAAGATTTCTATTTGATTTGAAGCAAAGACTTTTTGCCCATATACTTCACGGAAAGATTGCAGTTTTTGATAAACATCCAGTTGGAAGGCTTATTTCTAGGATAGAATCTGATGGTGAAAGCTTAAGAGAGTTTTTTACCCATAGCGTAATATCCATTTTATCTGATATTCTTTTATGTATTGGAATGATTATAGTGCTATTTAGGTATTCTTATGCTTTAACTTTACTTATTATACCTATAATTGTTTTGCTTTTTATCTTTTCATTTTGGTATCAAAAATCTGTTGCTCCATTTTGGGTAAATTTAAGAAAGATAAATTCCGCTCTTTTCGGGTATTTCTCTGATTTTATTAAGGGGCATTCTATTTTAAGACTATTTCATAAAAAACCATGGGCTTTTACAAAGGTGAATGAAAGTCTTGAAAAGAAATATAAAAATGAAATTAGAGGTGGTCTTTTCGACTCTATCTATTTTAATTCACTTCAGATTTTTGAAGCTGTAAGTATCTCTTTAATACTATGGTATGGAGGAGTCAAGGCTTTAAGCAATAAGATTACCATCGGAACAATAATACTATTTGTCACTTACATGAAACAATTTTTTGGTCCGATTCGAAATCTTTCCTCTCAGTTTCAGATTTTTCAAAAGGCTTTTGCTTCAGTAAAAAGGATAGATGGCGTATTTGATATGGAAACAGAGGAGATAAAAAATAGTAGTAAGAAGGATTTTAATGAAAAAATAACATTCTCTAATGTCAGCTTCGCATATCCTATTATAAAAATAGATGAACAGGATAAAAACTTAGGACAAAATATCCTTGAAAAAGCGAAAGTTGAAAGTGATAACGAAACAATAAAGGCAGATGAAGATGAAAACAAATATAAATACGAAGATAAAAATGGAAATGAAGAATTTTACAAAGAAAAAAAAGAAGAGCAAAAAGAAGAGAAGCTTATCAATGCCCTTAATGATATAAGTTTTACGATAAGAAAAGGAGAAAAGGTAGGCATTGTCGGAAGGACTGGTTGTGGTAAGACTACAATAGCTTCACTTTTACTAAAATTCTATGATGGATATAGAGGTTCTATAAAGATAGATGATTTAGAACTTTCAGATATCTCTTATGAAGATGTTAGAACACTTATCGGAGCTGTTTTTCAAGATACCTTCCTTTTCCCTGATACTATATTTAACAATATTGTTCTCGATAGTAAGATTAGTGAACAAAAGGTGAATCAAGCGATAGATGAACTTGGTGTCAGAGCAATATTCGATAACTTTATTGATGGGCTAAAAACTGTTATCAAAGAAGATGGAACAAATATTTCTTCTGGAGAAAAGCAGCTTATTGCACTTTTAAGGATATATATAAAGGATCCTCAAATCTTTCTTCTTGATGAAGCGACTTCTTCTGTTGATAATATTACTGAAAATCTTATTTACCAAGCTCTTGAGAAGATCTTAAAAAATAGAACAGCCATAATAATCGCCCATAGATTATCTACGATAGAGTTCTGCGACAGGATTTTATGCTTTCACCAAGGACATCTTGTTGAAGCAGGTACTAAAGATGAACTTTTATTAAAGGGTGGATACTTTGCAAATCTCTATAAAAGTTATAAAGATGGGCAAGCAAAACAGGTTGTTTCTGCTTAAAATTTTTAAATTAAAATTACGACAGTTTAAACTCAAAAGGATTGATTTATGGAAATTACTAAAATGGAAATCAACAAAAAAGAAAGTCAAAAATTTACTTTATTTCAAAGACTACGATATATATTTACGGTCTGGAGTGAGCATAAAACAAGGATTTTTTTACTTGTAGTTCTTTCACTTATAAATACTGCCGCAAGCACTGTCTATCCTCTTTTGCTTAGATATATAATAGATAACTTAGGCAAAGCAGGTTCTGTTAACTCTATTTATAATGCTATTGCTTTAATCATCGCAAGTTCTATTGTAGCTGCAACCTTTTATTCCATGCTTCAGATGAATAGGGTATATACAAATATGTCTTTTACCTGGAAGATAACTTTATCTTTATTAAACTGGGTTTTAAGACAGAAGAGGCAGTTTTTTCACTCATTTTCACATGGAGAGCTTTTAACAAGGCTTACAGATGATGTTGAAAAAATTTCATGGCAGCTATGTTCAGGGATTTTTAGATTCTTTGACGCATTATCTATTATCGCTTTCTCCCTTTTCTTTATGTTTGGTTTCTCTTGGAAATTAACATTATTTGTAATCCTTCCTATCGCTGTGATAATGGTTATAATGGTTCTATTTGATGAAACATGGGAAAAGCTTTTTGAAACCTTGCAGGAAAAGATATCTACAGTCAATAATACAATTGAAAAGACCTTTGCTTCTATAAAAGTTATAAAAAGCAATAAAATGGAAAGTTTTGCTAAAAAAGAGTTTAATCAGATCATGAAAACAAGGAGAACTTCGGAGATGAAACTTTCCTTTTTTCATGGACTCTGGCATTCACTCGATTTAATAATAAACTATAGTGCACTTCTTCTAATAATTATTTTAGGAGGGAAGCAAGTCATAGAAAGCAAACTTACTCTTGGAACATTCATTGCCTTTTTACAATACTTTTATCTTATGTTTGATTATCTTTATTCCTTCGCATACTTTTTTGTCGAGATGAAAAGAACTTTAGTTTCAATAGGAAGGCATTGTGAATTGTTTTTCTTCAAAAATGAAAAACTTGATACTAATGAAAATTTTAGTGAGATTCAAAAAGCGGATAAATTTGATCTAAAGCCATTCTTTGATAACTCATTAAAATATGATGAATTAACAGAAGATGGCAAAACTTTTATTGAAGAGATTCATTCTGTTAGATTTGAAGATATTAGCTTGCAAATAAAAGATAGAAAGATACTTGATTCAGTCTCTTTTTCATTGAAAAAAGGGCAGATTATAGGTATAACTGGTGAAATTGGTTCTGGAAAATCTATATGCATGCATATATTGGCTGGGCTTGAGAATCCAACAAGTGGAAAGATTTTCATAAATGATATTCCCTTTGAAAATATTGATATGAATTCATATCAGAATCAAGTTGGTTTTGTGTTTCAAGAACCTCAACTTTTCTCTGTTTCTGTTAAAGAAAACATTGTTCTGCCTCAGGAAAATGAATCAGAAATGCTTTACTCAAAATATCTTAAAAGAAAATTTCTCGGGACTTATATCCCATTAAAACCTGTTTCTGAAAAGATGGAGTTTGTTTTCGACTATGATAAAGATCTTTTCGACCATGCAATTTCTATAGCAAGTTTAAATGATGATATAAAATCTTTTGCAAAAGGGATAGATACGCAGGTGGGTCCAAGGGGTTATACCCTTTCTGGAGGGCAGAGGGAGAGAATCACAATAGCAAGAGCTGTTTATAAAAATCCATCTCTCTTTATCTTCGATGATTCAACAAGATCACTAGATTATGAAACAGAGCAGAAGGTTTTGGCAGCTATAAGAAAAAATAACAAGAATGCCATAATAATAATAATAACACAAAGAATAAGATCTATTGTATTTACAGATGAGATTTTTCTATTTAAAAATGGTAAAATAATTGCTAAAGGAAAGCACAATCAACTACTTGAAAAATCTGAGGATTATAAAGAGCTTTATGAAAAAGAGATGGTAAATCAATAGAATTTTACTAACCTCATGATATTGAAGTTATAACTAGAAATAGTGTTTTTTAATAAGAAATAGTGTTTTTAATAAAAAATGGTGCCATTTTAATTTTATTTGATTTTTCATAATATTTCTTTAATATATTAGTTAGATTTATTAAATTGCAGTAAAGATTTCGTATCGTATTAATTTGAAAATTTCTAACTAATAAGGAAATATTTATGAAAAAAATACTTATAACTGATGTAACTTTAAGAGATGCCCATCAGTCACTTATAGCCACAAGATTAAAAACTGAAGATATGTTGCCAATAGCCCCAGTTATGAACTCTATCGGTTTTTTTTCCATGGAAGTCTGGGGTGGAGCAACATTCGATACAGCCATAAGATTCTTAAATGAAGATCCATGGCAAAGGTTAAGACAACTAAAAGCAGTTTTGCCAAATACACCATTGCAGATGCTTTTAAGAGGCCAAAATCTCGTAGGATATCGGCACTACGCAGATGATATTGTAGAAAACTTCATTTTTAAAGCAGCTGAGTATGGAATAGATATTTTCAGAATTTTTGATGCATTAAATGATTTTAGAAACTTGCAAAAGGCTGTTGAAACAGTTAAAAAGGTTGGAAAACATGCACAAGGGACGATTTCCTATACCATTTCTCCTGTTCATACTATAGAAACATTTGTACAAAATGCTAAAGATTTGAAGAATATGGGTGTTGATTCAATATGTATCAAAGATATGGCTGGACTTCTACTTCCAGAGCAGACTTATGATCTTATTAAAGCTATAAAAGAAGCCGTTGATCTTCCTTTAGCACTTCATTCGCATGCTACAAGTGGAGTTAGTGTTGCAACCTTATTGAAAGGGATAGAAGCTGGTGCAGATATCATCGATACAGCAATATCTTCAATGTCAATGCAGACTTCCCATTCACCAACCGAAGCAATGGTAGCCTGCCTAAAAGATACTCCATATGATACTGGTTTAGACCTTGAACTTTTAAATGATATAGCTAAATATTTTTCTAAGGTAAGAGAAAAATACCATGAATATGAAACAAATACTATAGTGGATACCAAGATCTTTTTATATCAGGTCCCAGGCGGAATGCTTTCAAATCTTGAAAGTCAACTTAAGCAACAAAATGCTTATGAAAAATATGAAGAAGTTCTTCATGAAATACCTCAAGTTAGAAAAGATTTCGGATATCCACCACTTGTTACCCCAACTTCTCAGATTGTTGGTACTCAAGCAGTCATAAATGTTTTAGCAGGACAAAGATATAAGACTTTAACAAATGAATCAAAAAATCTCTTGATAGGAAATTATGGAAAGACTCCAGCAGAACCAGATCCAGAACTTGTTAAAAGAGCCTTGAAAGAACTTGGTCTTGAAAAAACCGTGACTATGCGGCCAGCCGATCTTATAAAACCAGAACTCGATTTAATGATTGAAAAAACAAAAGAGATTCAGAAAAAAACAAAAGTAACTCTTGAAGATGTTCTTACTTATGCTTTATTCCCACATATTGCCCCAGCTTTTTTTGAAACAAGAAATAATCCTCCTGCTGCTACAACTCAAAAAGAAAAGGCAGAAGAAAAGCAAAAAATTAAAGATGAAGTTAAAGGTTATCTTGTTAACTTTGAAGGGCATGAATTTAAGATACTTGTAAAGGAAGTTGAACCTGAAAAATTGGCTTTATCTTCCATAGGTATGGTTATGAGTAATGTTATCAATCAAGCACAAAATCTTAAAACTGAAATAACTAGCCCTAAAGCCGAAGAAAACGCAAAAACAATTAACAAACCTCAAGTTGAAGAGCAAAAAGTTGCCCAACCTTCAGCTGAAAAACCAAAAGATACTATTATCTCACCAGTAACAGGGACAGTTTTAAAGATATTAAAAGAAAATGGTGAACAAGTTAAAAGCGGTGATGTTGTTCTTACTCTTGAGGCTATGAAGGTAGAATTCGAAATAAAAGCACAAGTTGATGGGAAAGTGAAAATTCTTGTCACAAAAGGTGATGTTGTTCAATCTGAAGATCCACTTTGCGAAATATATTAAACCTTATAAATCTGGAGAAAAATTATTAAAAAAGAGCAAAAGCTTGAAATATTAAAACAACTACTTCAACCAGTGTATTATGAAGATAGCTTTGATTATGAAGGGAATAGAGTGAAATTTTCGGTCTCTTCCGAAAGAGGGCTCGAATTTTTAAGTGATGGGATAAATCAATACCATAGATCTGGATTTAAAAGATGTGTTTCAGAAGATAAAAAAAGGACTTTCGATATTTTTTATCAATATTGGCTTACAAATCCATCAAATCCATCAATTTTATTCTTCCATGGAAATGCTGAAAATTCTTGCACTCATCCTAAATTTTTTTATCATCTTTTATTAAATGGATTTAATATCTTTACATTTGACAATATCGGTCATGGTTCATCTTCTGGACTTAGAGGTTCGATAGAAAAGTATTCTGATTATTTAAATGTTGCAGATCAGATGTATGAATATTTCAACAACGAAAAAATAAAGAATACAAAAAATCAAAATAAAAAAGATGATAAAAAGCAAAATAAGAGTAAAGATAAAGAAAATAACAAGTTTATTGACGAAAGTAGATGGATAATAATCGGGTTTTCTTTTGGTGGACTTATTACAGCAGATTTTTCACTAAGTACTAACTTTTCGCAGATTATGGATGTTATCCTATTTTCACCATGGTTTGCAACCCACAAAAGGCTTATAAATAATTTAACAAAACTTTATTTATATATTTTTCATAGATTTTTTAGTCCTAAAAATTTGATGAACTATAAAATTCAAGAAGATGTTTTGAAAATGGACACTGAAAGTTATATTAAGTTAAATAAAAATCTCACAGACAATGAAGAATTCTTAAGGATAAGGAAAAAAGATATAAGGATATTTAGGGTCATCTCAAAAAAAAGACTTGCTGAAATATACAAATCCCAATTAAGATTACTAAAAACAAAAAATACAAAGAACCTAAATTTTTACCTTTTTTTACCAGAAAAAGATATAATTGCAGATTCAAATATTTCTCAAAAAATAATTAAAAACTTCAATGGAGAAGTTATTAATTTAAAAGATTGTTATCATGATTTTCTAGATTATTCTGACGGTAGATGGGAAGATTTTTCAAAAAAGTTAAATATTTGTTTGACAAAAATAGTTAAATAGTTACTAATTACTTGAAAAAGCTTTTTTACTATCAGGAGTTAATAAGATGAATCCTACAGAAAATCACAAAAGTTATGATGAACTTAAAGAGTATATTGAAAAGGTTAAAGGTAATCAAGGTGTATTAATCGGAGTACTTCATAAAGCTCAGGAAATCTTTGGTTATCTTCCAGTAGAAGTTCAAAAATTCATCGCTTATCACCTCAATCTTCCTTTTTCACAGGTCTATGGTGTTGTTACTTTTTATAACTTTTTCTCTATGAAACCGAAGGGGAAAAATGTTATAAATGTATGTCTTGGAACTGCTTGCTATGTTAAAGGAGCAGAAAGAGTTGTAAATGATTTTGAAGATGCTTTAGGCATTAAAATGGGTGATACAACAAAAGATATGAAATTTACTCTTTCTTCTGCAAGATGTTTTGGCGCATGTGGTTTGGCTCCAGCAGTTATGGTCAACGAAGAGGTCTTCGGTAATGTTGATAAAAAGAAAATCGAACAGATCTTAAAACAATTCGGAGGTTAGTTGGAAGAACTTTCTTTGCATATACTTGATATTGTTGAAAATTCTGTTGCTGCAAAAGCTACGAAAATTAATATCGAAATATACCGAAACGATAAGGAAAACCTTTTGACCATAAAAATAAGGGATAATGGTAAGGGGATAGATAAAGAACTTTTACAGCAAATAGAATCACCCTTTTATACCTCAAAAAAGGAGAGGAAGATAAAAGTAGGACTTGGGATACCACTTTTTAAGTTTTCAGCATTGCAAAGTAATGGTTCTTTTAATATAGATTCCAAAAAAGGTGAGTTTACGGAAATAACCGCTTCTTTTCAACTGGATAACATAGATAGACCGCCTTTAGGGGATATATATAACACTATTTTAGGTATAATTATAGCTCATCAGGATATTGACTTTTATATAAAAATTGAAAATAATGGAAAGGTTTTTGACTTTTCCACAAAAGAAGTTAAAGATACCATAGGAGATATACCATTTTCATATCCTGATGTTTATGAATTTCTTACTAAAAATATTGAAGAAGGAATTTGGCAAATAGGGTTAAACCCCAAAAAAGTCTATTAAAAATATTAAAGATACTTAGTTTATAAAAAATGGAGGAAACATGAAATCACTCGAAGAATTGAAGAAAATCAGAGAAAAAGCACAACAGGATTTAGCTCTTAGAAATAAGAATGCAAAAGTCAAATTAATTGTTGGAATGGGAACTTCTGGTATAGCTGCTGGGGCTAGAGAAATATTAAAGACTTTAGTTGAAGAAATAACTAAAAATAATCTCACAGATGTTATAGTTACTCAAACTGGAGAAAAAGGTTTTTCATCTGCAGAACCTATTGTAGAGGTTGAGGAAGAAGGAAAAGATAGAGTTATCTATGGTAATGTAACTGTTGATATTGCAAAAGAAATAGTAAAAGAACATATTATTGGTGGTAAAGTATTAGTTCAATATACAATTACAAAATAGATGATAAAATTATATTAAGGTAGGATATATGATTACAACTAGATTGAATGTATTGGTTTGCTCTGGTGCTGCCTGCTTATCCGCTCATTCAAAAGATGTTAAAGATGAGATGCTAAATCAAATAAAGATTCATAAACTTGAAAATGAAGTTAAAATCATAGAAACTGGATGTATGGGTCCTTGCGAAATGGGTCCTATTGTTTTAGTCTATCCAGAAGGAACATTTTATAAAAAAGTTACAAAAGAAGATGTCGCTGAAATTGTAGAGCAGCACTTCTTAAAGGGTAGAGTTGTTAAAAGACTTCTTTACCAAACATCAGATGCCCAAAAGGTTCTTGAAACACATAAGGAAGTCGAGTTTTTTAAAAAGCAGCAAAAGATCGTTCTTAAAAATTGTGGTGTTATAAATCCAGAATCTTTAGAGGAATATATTGCTACAGATGGTTATATGGCTCTTGGTAAAGTTCTTACTGAAATGAAACCAGATCAAGTCATAGCCGAAATCTTAGAATCTGGTTTAAGAGGTAGAGGTGGCGGTGGATTTCCTACTGGCTTAAAATGGAAACTTACAGCTGCCGAAAAAGACCCGGTAAAATATGTCGTTTGTAATGCCGATGAAGGGGATCCTGGTGCTTTTATGGACAGATCTGTTTTGGAAGGCGATCCTCATTCTGTTATTGAAGGTATGGCAATATGTGCCTATGCCATTGGTGCAAAAAAGGGTTATGTTTATGTTAGAGCAGAATATCCACTTGCAATTAAAAGACTAGATTTCGCCATAAAACAAGCAAGAAATGAAGGTTTACTTGGTGAAAATATTTTTGGAACAGATTTTTCATTTGACCTTGAGATAAGGATGGGTGCAGGTGCATTTGTTTGTGGAGAAGAAACCGCGTTACTTCGCTCCATAGAAGGATTTAGAGGAACTCCTGTTCCAAAACCTCCTTTTCCTGCACAGAAAGGTCTTTGGGGAAAACCAACTGTCATAAATAATGTTGAAACTTTTGCCAATGTAAGACATATTATATTAAATGGAGCAAAATGGTTTTCCAGCATCGGAACCGAAAAATCAAAAGGCACAAAAGTCTTTGCTCTTTCTGGAAAGATTAAAAACTCTGGTCTTGCCGAAGTTCCTATGGGAACAACTATTCGTGAACTAGTATATGAAATTGGTGGTGGAATCCCAAATAATAAAAAATTCAAAGCTGTTCAATTTGGTGGACCATCTGGTGGTTGTATTAAAGCAGATTATCTTGACACTCCAATAGATTACGAGTCATTAACAGCACTTGGTGCGATGATGGGTTCTGGTGGTTGTATAGTCATGGACGAAGATAACTGTATGGTCAATACAGCCAAATTCTTCCTCGAATTTACTTCATTTGAATCTTGTGGTAAGTGTGTTCCTTGTAGAGTTGGAACAAAACAGATGTACAATATCTTGGATAAGATAACCAAAGGTGAAGGAACTATGGAAGATTTAGATACATTACAGAAACTTGGGGAAGATATAAGAAGAACAGCCCTTTGTGGTCTTGGTCAAACAGCACCAAATCCAGTCTTATCCACACTAAAACATTTTAGAAAAGAGTATGAAGATCATATACTTCATGGTATTTGTGAAGCAAAGGTATGTAAAGATTTAATATACTATGAAATTGACCCTGAAATATGCAAAAAATGTGGTCTTTGTGCTAAAAAATGCCCTTCAAACTGTATTACTGGTGAAATAAGAAAGACACCATTTGAAATTACCCAAAAAGATTGCGTAAAATGCGGAACATGTTTTGAAGTATGTCCTTTTGATGCTATAAGCAAAAAAACTGGTGTAAAAAAGGAAAAACCAGTAGAAGCACTCGAAGAAAAAGATCATGAAGATTACTATGAGATTTAATTTTTCTTAAATTGTTTTATAAAAAAAGCTGCCATTAAAAAGGCAGCTTTTTTTATAAAAAGAAAAGAAAATAAATTTTTTTATTATACTTAAAATAAAATGGGAAATATAAATTTTAAATTGAAAACCAAGAAAATTAAAAAATAAAGAAAGTTAAAAACAAATATAGTTAAAAAATCAAAAAATTTGGAAAATAAGAAAAGTTAAATGGTATCTCGGAAGAAGGAATATTATAGGAATAGGGATAAGATAAATACTATAAATAAAAATCCTACTATACCAAGTAATATATATATCAAAGAAGTTTGAGCCTTCGAAGCTTTTTTTTGTTTCTTGGTGGTTTCTGATTTTGCTTGAATTTTAGCAGCATCAAATGTCATAACCTGTTCTGTATACATTTTTACCTTTACTTTTTCTTCTTCGATCAATTTCCCATAAGTATTTTCATCTAACTTGATGAGTAATATATAGTTGTTATTTAAATCTATACGGACTTCTAAAACTTCACCCTTTATTGGGACAAGTTTATCATCAACAAGGGCATTGAAATAATTTATGTAATCTTTATAACGATCGAATGATGGATCGATATAAACATAAATCAAATCTTGTGGGACAATTTCATATATGGGTTTACCTGATACAGGTGCTAACGCTGGTTTAATGGGGATAAGATTTACTCCTGGAGGAATATCAAAATCTACTGTCTCTTCAGCAGTTTGCAAAAGAGATTCTGGATTTATTGTTATGGTAGATTGCGCTTGCATTTCTAAACTATCTTCGAAATATTTAATAATTTCAGCTTTGCAATCTCCATTTCCAAATGTTCTATTTATATTTTCTAATAATAGAGTTTGAAATTTTTCAAAATCATTACTTATAAGATCAACAAGATAGGAAACATCTTCATTCATAAACAATTTTTCAATGCCAGCAACTATTGATTTTGAATAAGTAACATTATTTTTGCCTTCGAACGAAAGTTGCAAAATCTCTTTGTATACTTCTTGCCATGAACGACTTATAGAAGAGTTGTAAAAAGTTGGGATCCTTGAAACTATAACATCACACTTTTCCATTATTTTGAGTTCGGAATCAATGACTATGATGAAGACACCATAGAAATTCATATTTTCAGATCTTGTTCTACCTTTTAATATAACAAACCTACTCATATAGTGCGACCTTCAATAATTTTTTACTTTCTTTATAAGTTTGTAACATATTTTTCTATTAAGTCAAATTTTTTAATATAAATAAGTAGTATTGACAAATATTTTTTTATTGTTGGACTTGTTAAGAGAAGGAGCAATGAAATAAAATGAAATTATACTATGAAATTTATGGTTGTGAAATGAATAAATCCCAAGCATTTTCATTGCAAAACTTCCTTGAAAAAAATAATCACAATACTGTAAGTGATATAAAACAAGCCGATGTCATATTAATCTTTACTTGTAGCGTAAGATACACCGCGGAGCAAAGAGCTATTGGAAGATTGCATTATTTCAAGTTTTTGAAAAAAGATAGACCCGAATTAAAGGTAATTATCTTAGGTTGCTTATCTGAACAGGAGAATACTTATTTTTTTGAAAAAAATTTGGCGGATCTTGTTATTGGAACAGTGAATCATCAACATATACTCAATTATTTAAATTCATTAGAAAACAACTATGAAATAGATATAAATCAATATTTTGATTTAACTTCAAGTATAAAAAGCAAGATTGATTATCTTGATTCATATATAGACCCTCAACATCCATTTAAGTCTTTTGTAACAATCATACATGGTTGCTCAAACTTTTGTTCTTACTGCATTGTTCCATACCTTAGAGGTAAAGAAATATCTAGAAAAAAAGAAGATATTTTAAGAGATATTAAACATCTTGCAGAGATCGGAGTTAAAGAGATAGTACTTTTAGGACAAAATGTTAATGCTTATGGGATCGATATCCAAACTTGCACATTTAGTGAACTTTTAAATGAAATTACAAAAATAGATGGAATAGAGCTTGTTTCTTTTTTATCTTCTCACCCAAAAGATTTTTCTGATGATTTGATTGAAGCTGTTTCTTTTAACCCTAAAATATCCAAAATAGTTCATCTTCCTTTGCAATCTGGTTCTAATGCAATTTTAAGCAAAATGAACAGAAAATATGACATCGAAAGATATCTATCTATAGTTGAAAAATTAAAAAGTAAAAATGGTGAAATTCAATTTTCTACTGATATAATTGTAGGGTTTCCAGATCAACCCGAAGATGATTTCAGTCAAACATTAAGTATTGTTAAAAATGTCAAATATCTCGATATTTTCACCTATAGGTATTCCGAAAGGAAGTTAAAGGTTATAAAATATCCAGATAATATTAATGAAGATATTAAACTAAAGAGACTTTCAGAACTCATTGAATTAAAAGAAGAGATTGGTAGAATAATCCGAGTAAATCAAATAGGAAAAATTAAAAAAGCATTAATTGTCGAAGAAAGTAAAAATGATAAGGATAAAAAACTTTTTAAGACTTTTGATGGTTTTTTTGGCGTAATTAATTCGAATGAAAAACCAGGCAGCATATTAAATGTTGAAATAAAATCCATAAAGGGCAATACTTTAATTTCCTAAGCTTTTTTACTGCAATACTTAGTTGAAATTAACTAAGATTGTCCTAAAATAATATCAAATAATAGATGATGAGACTAAAAATAAAAAAATACTTTATTATAACCTTGGTTTTTTCTTTTATACTTATTGGTTTATTACTTATATTTAATGAAAACTTAAATACTCAAACTTCAGATGAAACAGAATTTAAGCTTTTTTTAAATCTCGTAATTCAAAATTCCACCAAAGCAAAAGAATCTGGATATTCTTTTATAAAAAAATATCCCAATTCAAGTTTTGTAGCTGATGTGCTTTATTACCTTTCCTTTATAGAGCAGGATTATTTTCAAAATATTATAAATTTAAAAAAAGTAGTACTGTACTATCCTTATTCTTTATGGCGCGAATCATCTCTCATTAAGATTTTGTCGATATACCTATTGCATGGTAATTTTTTACAGATTGATCAGTGGTACTTATATTATCTAGATAACTTTTCCATAAAGAATAGAAGGTGGGAAGTTGAAATTATCTACTTAAAAAGCCTATATCAGCAAAAAAAATATGACCTTTTAAGTGAAAAAATAGATGGTCACTTGAAAGATGCGAATAATTATCAACTTCTTTCTTACTGTATTTTGCTCAAAGCAATATTATTAAAAGAAAAGAATCTAGTTTTAGCGAAGAAATATTTTCTTTGTGGCATAACCATGTTTTCCGAATCTAATCATTACGAGTCTTTCATATATGAACTCTATAAAATAGGCAATAGAGATGAAAAACCATTCTATGCCAATATACTTATAAACAAAAGGATTTTTATAACTTTAAATGAAAATGAAAAGGATGAGATAAATAAATATGCGTCTTTAAAAACAAGTTTTATACCAGATAAAGTCATAATTAAAGAATATATCAGAAATTACTACTATATTTTACTTGGTTATAGTTCTGATATGCAGAAAATAAAAGAGATACAAGAATCATTTAAAAAAATAGGGATCGAGGTGTTTTATAAAAGTATAAATGAGTCAATATACCAGATATATATTGGTTATTATCATTTTAAATCAGATGCTCAAGATACTTTACATAAGATTTCAAAAGCTGGATTTAGTGGACAACTTAACTTCGTCGATTATTCTTATTAATTATATTATAGAGTAAGGTTATAGAGTAAGACATGAACCTTAATGAATCAGTATTAAATAGCAAATCTACTTCAATTTCAAATGAATCGAAGAAAAAGCTTAATCTTATTGATCCAATATCAAATGTTAAGGGAATTGGAGAAGAATCAGTTAAACTTCTTGAAAAGCTATCTATCTATACTGTCTGGGATTTAATAACCTATTTTCCAAAAAGATTTTTTGACTTTAAGATAAATAATAAGGTTATTGATGATTCAGATCAAAATCAATTATTATTGTTAAAGGTAGTAAATAAAGAATATAAAGGCAGAAATGGAAGTATTTTAACTATTTTTTGTCAGGATTTTGAAAATAACTTTATCGAGCTTCTCTGCTTTAATAGAAATTTTTATGAACAATATGCCATTCCTGGCTCTAATATTTATGCTTTCGGAAAATTTAAGCGAAAGATGTATAGCTCTCATTTTATTTCATCTTCATTTAAAATAATCTCCCCAAAATTGGCGGATGAATTTGATTTTTTCCCAAACTATAGATTGACAAAAGGATTATCTACTTTTATTCTTGCTAGGTTTATTAAATCTGCACTTTTTCAATATAAAGAAATATTACATGAAATTTTGCCTGTTTCTTTAATTGAAAAATATAAATTTCCACCATTTTATGAAATAATCTATACTTTACACTTTCCAAAAGACTTAGAACTCTTTGAAAAAGCAAGAAAAATCTATGCATACTATGAATTTTTTATTTATATGGTAAAAATATCTTTATTTAAGAAAAAATATAAAGGCAAGGTAGAACCAAGAAATATTATTTCCGGCAAATTACAAAAAGAATTTATTGAAAAACTACCATTTGTCTTGACAGAAGATCAATTAAAAGCAATAGACGAATTAAATCTTGAATATAATGGTAATTACCTTATAAATACTTTAATTCACGGGGATGTTGGTTCTGGCAAGACGATTGTCTCTTTCTCATTTTTATTGAACTATATAGAAGCAGGCTACCAAGCTGCTTTTATGGCACCAACTGAAATATTGGCTAAGCAGCATTATAACAACTTTCTTGCACTATGTCCGCAAATAAAATCATCCTTTTTATCATCCTCCCTTAGAAAATCTGAAAAAGAGAAAATATATAGAGAACTCGAATCTGGTAAAATTAATGTGCTATTTGGAACTCATTCTATTATTACAGATAATGTAAATTTTAAAAATCTTAAAGTAGCTATTATTGATGAACAGCAACAATTTGGAGTGAATCAGAGGATAAAGCTTAGACAAAAAGGAAAAGATGTGGATCTTCTAGTTCTTTCTGCGACTCCTATACCAAGAACTGTATATCTTACCTTATACGGAGATTTAAACATAATAACAATCAAACATTTACCTAAAAATAGAAAACAGGTTAAAACATATTTTTTATATGAAAATGAATCGAATCGTCTAGTAGAATTAATAGAAAAAGAGTTGTCTATCGGTAATACTGGTTTTTTTGTTTACCCAGTGATAGAAGAAGATAATGAATTAGAACTAAAATCTGCTAAAGAAATGTTCGAAAAGATAAAAAAGTTATTTAATAAATACAAAGTTGAATTGATCCATGGTCAAATGAAAGATGATCAAATAGATGAAATTATGAATGATTTTAAGGAAAAAAAGTTCCAAATACTTGTTTCAACTACAATAATAGCAGTAGGTATAGATATACCACATTCAACTTTTATAGTTATAGAAGAAGCCAAAAGATTTGGTTTATCTACCTTGCATCAGTTAAGAGGTAGAGTAGGGAGGAATGATAAACCTTCTATATGTGTTTTGACATGTCCTAAAAGTATATCTGATATTGCAAGACAAAGGGTTTCCAAATTATGCGAAACAACCGATGGCTTTGAAATAGCAGAGTTCGACTTAAAATTAAGGGGACCTGGAGAAGTCTTTGGAACTAAGCAATCTGGAGAAATAAATTTTAAGTTAGCAGATTTTGTAAAGGATCATAATCTTTTTAAGTATGCTTTAGAAGATGCAAAACAGATTATTGAAAAGGATCCTTTTTTACAACAGGAGGAAAGCTTTAACTTAAAAAACTATTTAAGAGAAATTGAAAATGTAACTGATATTTTTTTGCTTTCTGGTTAAATTTGATTTTTTTATTTTATATTTTATTATCAAAATAAGGATGTTGGAGTATATTATGAACAAAAAAATTCTTTTAATATTTATAGTACTTTTCTTAATTATTTTGTTATCTGCAGGAGGTTGTAAAACCACAGAATCTACCACACAGCAGCAACAAACAACAGATCAACAGCAGCAAACAACTGAAGAAACCACTCAACAGCAAACTACTGAAGAAAACAAAACACAAACAGAAGAAACCCAAACTCAAACCATTCCTACTTTTGATGAAGAAGAAGCATCTAAGTTGATGGATCAGACTAAACTTGAAATTGCCAAAGCACAACAAATGGGTGCTGAAGAATATTCATCCGAACTTTTTAGGCAAGCCATGGAGCTTTTTGCACAGGCCGAAGAAGTTTATAATCAAAAACAAGATTTTGAAACATATAAACAGCTTATTGAAAAAGCAAGAGCTACTGCGCAGCTTGCATATACAGAAGCAGCACAAAAGAAATATAAGGAAAGTAAAGATCAACTTTTAAAATTAAAACAAGAAACGGCAAATTTATCTTCTCAGCAATACTATATAGATGACTTTTCTAATGCGGAAATTTTATATCAACAAGCCGAAGAACTATTTGCTAAACAAGATTATGTCGCGGCATTAAATAAACTTGAAGAAGCAAAAAAGATATATAAAAAAATCAATGATGATTATTCTCTTGATAAAAATTATGTTTATTCAGAATTTCCAAAGATTTTAAGCCTTCAAAAAGAACTGATAGATAAAAAAATAACAACAATATATTCTGAAGATTATGAAAAGTTCCAAGAATTTTTTACCCAGTTAAAAAACAAAATTGATCAACAGGATTTTAAAGCAGCGAAAGAACTTTTACAGATGTCATATATTTTTGGTAGAAATCTGATAGAACGCTATAATCAAGCTGTACAGATTATTAATCAAACTGAAGCTAGTAGATATCTATTTCAAGCAAAACAGGCTTATGACATAGCTAAAGAAAAAGAAAAAACATTTAATGAAGATCAACTTAAACTCTTATTAGAAATGGAATCTCTTATAAATAAGGCTGAAGATGCTTTGAAAAATCAAATCTTTTCTGATACCATGAATTTCTGCAAAGAAGCGATGAAGATTTATTTGAAGATAATGTATAATGAATCAAATAAAGTCAAAACTTATACCGTAAGACTCATACCAGAAAGAAGAGATTGTTTATGGAGAATAGCTGGTTATACATTCATTTATAATAATCCATTTTTATGGCCATTGATATGGATTGCTAACCTAGATACCATAACAAATCCAGATCTTATTTTCCCAGGACAGGTTTTAATTATTCCTCCTTTACCACAATAATTAAAAACAAAATATATTTTAAATTTACAGTAAGGGGGGGAAGATGGAGAAAAAAAATATTTATGTTGAGGATTTATTTCCCTCAGATAATCTTGATTATATAGAAACTAGATTTAATGATTTAAGAATAAGATTAGTATGTAACGATTGCGGATATAAATTCTTTTCAAAAAGAAACTATTCTTTTGTAGACAATTTAGAAGGTTATGATGAACTTATTGATGGCGTAAGATGTCCAAATTGTGGATCTAAAGATGTTGAAGAGATTTAATCTTTGCCTAAAAGTTCATTATAACTAGGAAGATTATGCGAGTTACCTTATTTATTTCTTTAAGATACCTCTCTGGAAAAAAGGAAAATGGTATTTTTTCTTTCTTCTCGATAATGTCAATTATTGGTATAATCTTAGGAGTAGCAGCTTTAATATCTGTTATTTCTGTGATGAATGGATTTCAAGAAAACATTAAAGAAAAAACTATCTCATTACAATCTTTTCATTTGATAATCCATTCTTTTGATCCTCAAGGTTTTTATTATGATGAATTTGTTAAAAACTTAATAGATATAAAGCATATTGAAGGAATATATCCTTTTATAGAAACTGCCGTGCTATTTTCTATAGACGGATATACAAATGGTACCTTGCTAAGAGGTTATGATAAAAGCTTTTTTTCTTCAAAAACTTTTAAATCAAATTCAATATTGGTAAATGGTTCTTTTGAAGAATTGGATTCTAATGGATTTTTAGCTGTCGGCGATCAATTTGCTTTCTTATATGGTACTAGAATAAATAGTAAAATAATCCTTACGGTATTTACTGACTCAATATTTCAACCAAAGATCAAATTATTTACAGTAAAAGCGAATTATAAGACTGGATACTATCCTATCGATTCATCGGTACTATTTACTACAATAGAAAATGCTCAGCAACTTTTATCTATGAATGGAAAATGCACATCCATAGGTATTATGGTTGATAATTTGAAAAATGTTGAAAAAGTTAAAAAAGAGGTTATCAATAAGATCCCATTTGGCAAAGTATATGTAAACACATGGTTTGAAGAGAATAGAAATACATATTCGGCTCTTCAGAATGAAAAAACTTTGATGTTTTTTATTGTTTTTATGATAATCATTGTATCTTCTTTTTATATAATCTCCTCTCAGGTCATGACTGTTATAAACAAGCAAAAAGAGATAGGAATACTAAAAGCTATTGGTTTTACTCCAAATGATATAAATAACATATTTCTACTAAATGGTATAATCATAGGTCTATTAGGAGTTTTATTAGGCACATCACTTGGTTTTATTATTTCTATGAATCTCGATTCTATATTTCAAATAATCGAAAATTTTGTAAATGGATTTATTTCAATTGTTTTTTACTTCATAAACATATTTGATAGATCTATTGTACAACCAAGATTTCAAATATTTTCAAGAGATGTTTATTACTTTGATAAAGTTCCAGTAAGTATTAGATTACATGAGGTTATTTTAATTAATCTTGCAACATTTATCCTTGTTTTTTTATCTTCGTTAATACCTGCTAGAAAAGCAGCAGTAGTCAAACCCAAAGAGGTTATTCATAATGAGTGAAGTATTGAAAATTGAAAATTTAACCAAACATTACATAAATAATCAGGAAGAGATAGAAGTACTAAATAACATTAATTTAAGTGTATATGAATCCGAAACTATCTCCATCCAAGGGATATCTGGAGTCGGTAAGACTACACTATTAAACTTAATAGGTGGTTTTGATTCTCCGACTGATGGTAAAATCTACATAGACAATGAAGATATAACAGTAATGAATGAAACCGAACTTGCACATCTTAGAAATAGAAAAATAGGGTATATTTTTCAGTCCTTTTATCTATTAGAAGAATTAAATATTCTTGAAAATATAATATTGCCTGCTTTGAAACTTGGAACTTCCAAAACTGAAGCAATCGAAAGAGGATATCAAATCTCTAAATTTATTGGCATAGAAAAAAGATTAAAACATTATCCCTCAGAAATTTCTGGTGGAGAAAAACAACGAGCCGCTATAGCTAGAGCAATTATTAATAATCCTAAAATTATATGTGCTGATGAACCTACTGGAAATTTAGATTCGAAGCATAAAGGTATAATTTCAGATTTACTTTTTTCCATTGTAGAAAATAATAAGCAAACTTTAATTTTAGTAACACATGAAGAAGACCTTGCAAAGAAATGTAAAGCAAGATATTTAATAGAAAACTGCTCTTTAATTAAGAACTAAATTTGATTTTTATCTTTTTTTAATTATATTTATATTGATGTTACATTTATTTTAACCTAATAAAATATAATTGTAGGAATATATGGTTAGAGAAATAGAAGGATATTCAGAAGAATTGAAGAAACTGATTGAAGAAATCGCAAAAAATATAGCGATTGAAATGAAATCTTCTTCGATTCAACCAGGTCATTTGCTTCTTGGTATGATCAGAGAGAAACTTGGATTGTCTTATTTTATAATTTCTTATATAGTTAAAGATAATATTTATTCGTTAGAGCAAGAAATAACCGATCAACTATATAAAAACTCAAATTCTAATCTATCTATTTTTCCATCTGTTGATTTTTCAAATATTACAAAGACATATCTGCAATATGCAAAGCAGATAATGGCTCAATTAAATGATAGTATTTTAAGGGTAGATCACCTGCTTTTAGCTATAGTAATGCATCTTCATACTACAGATCCATCGTTAGACAGAGTTTTACAATCTTACAATTTAACATTTCAAAATATAATGAAGCTAATAGAAATATTTGGCGATAATCCTCTATTAAAAATAAGGGTAAAACCAAAATCAACATTTCCCACACCAGTTGCAGATAAATTTTGTAAAGATTTTACCGAACTTGCATGGAAAGGCGAACTGGATCCTATTATAGGAAGAGAAAAAGAAATTTATCGATTAATGCAAGTTTTAATGAGAAAAATGAAGAATAATCCAGTATTGATAGGTTATCCAGGAGTTGGCAAGACGGCTATTGTCGAAGGTTTCGCCCAGTATATTGTATCTTCTCAAGTTCCAGAAAAATTAAAAAATAAAAGAATTATTAAAATGGATATGGGCTTTATTGTAGCTGGAACAAAATATAGGGGAGAATTCGAAGATAGGCTAACGAAGATACTAAAGGATATAGAAAAGGCTCAAAATGTTATTTTATTTATAGATGAAATACATACTATCGTCGGAGCTGGTGGAGCCGAAGGTGCGATTGATGCTTCAAATATATTAAAACCTTTTTTAGCAAGAGGTTCTATCCAGATAATTGGAGCAACAACTTTTGATGATTATAAAAAGCATATTGAAAAAGATAAAGCACTCGAAAGAAGATTACAACCTATTGTTGTTGATGAGCCAACACCTGAAGAAACAATAAAAATACTTGAAGGATTGAAATTAACATATGAACTTCATCATAATGTCATCTATGATGAAAATTCTATTAAAAAAATAGTAGATCTTTCAAAAAAATATATCACAGGACGATACCTACCAGATAAAGCAATAGATGTAATGGATGAATGTGGTGCTTCTGTTAATCTTGAAAATGGACTACCTCCACCTTTACTAATTCAAACTTCTAAAAAAATAGAGAATCTTATCAAACTAAAAGAATCATATTTTCTAATGAATGAATTTCAAAAGTTGCCTAAAGTGCAAAGTGATATAAATGAACTTTACAATCTTTATATTCAAGAACAGGCAAAATGGGGAAATCAAGTTTCAACAAGAATCTCTGTCATTACAGAAGAGATTGTATTGCAGGTAATTTCTAAAATGACTGGAATAAAAGCTGAAAAAATGCAACAAGAAGAAGCATCCCGTTTGATTTTAATGGAACAGACTCTTTCAAAGGTTATTGTTGGTCAAAATGAGGCGATAACAGCCATTTCTCGTTCAATAAAAAGAGGAAGATTAGGAATAAAGAAGGAAAAAAAACCTATTGGATCTTTTATCTTTTTAGGTCCAACTGGAGTTGGAAAGACAGAAGTAGCAAGAAGATTAGCAGAATTCTTATTTGGTTCTAAGGATGCATTGATAAGAATTGATATGTCAGATTACATGGAAAGACACACCATTTCCAGATTGGTTGGAGCACCTCCTGGATATGTTGGTTACGAGGAAGGGGGAATTCTTACAGATTTAGTGAGAAGAAAACCTTATTCAATAATACTATTCGATGAAATAGAAAAGGCTCATCATGACTTTTTTAATATGTTGCTACAAATATTAGAAGAAGGGGAATTAATAGATAATTTTGGAAATAAGGTAGATTTTAAGAATACCATAATAATTATGACATCCAATATAGGTTCTAAAGATATTCTACAATATCGAACTCCGGGCTTTGATATAAACCCACAGGAAGAACTTGATTTTGAAGATATCAAGAAAAAGGTACTGTATCAGGTTCAAAAATCATTTAATCCAGAATTCCTTAATAGAATTGACGAGTTAATAGTCTTCCATCCTTTGACTGTTGAAAATCTTTATCAAATAATTGATTTGATGATAGCAGAGGTTAACGAATCATTAAAAGACCACTCTCTTTTTATAACAGTTGATCAATCTGCTAAAGATTTTCTAATCAAGAAAGGATTCGATAAAAAATATGGTGCCAGACCTTTAAGAAGAGTAATTCAAAGAGATATAGAAGATAAAATTGCTCAGATGATGCTAGATCAACAAATCAAAGAAAATGATCTTATTGAAATAAGTATTAATGAAAGTGAAAACCTTACTTTTGTAGTAAAAAACAAAGAGCAAATGGTAATTGATGAAAAGACAATATCACACATTTAATATATTAAATTGCTTCATAAAATTACTTGTTTTCTTCCTTGCTTTTATTAATATTTCCCTATATACTAATGCTCAAGATTTTGATCAGTTGGCAGATTGGGAAAAATTATATCTGCATAATTTGTACAATGCTACCATTTTTCAGATCAATAATATACAAGATATTTCTTCCGATTTGAAAAATTATGTAATTGGGACCTGTTACTATTTCATAGGCGACTATGACTTGGCGGAATATTACTTAAAACAAGTTTCAACTCATCTTTTTAAGTATAAACATGATCCAGTGGCTTTTTATCTTGGAATAATATATTTTTTTAAAAACGATTTTCTCATTTCCGCAACTTATTTTAATGAAATATCAGCAAATTATGATTCATTAATTGAAGCTGGTAAATTTATTTATTACTTTAGTTTAGCTTTAATCGAAATAGGTAAGCAAGATTTAGCGCTAAAATTTTTAAAGATTGGTCTTGAAAGCAACTATGATTTTTATAAACAATATTATAGTTTCACAATTGCAAAAATATACTATAACTTGCAGGATTATTTAAAAGCAGCAAGTGAGTTTGAAAATTTCCTCTATTTATATTCCGATTCCTCATTAGCAGATGATACCCTATATTATCTTGGTAAATCTTATTATAACTTAAAAGATTTTAAAAATGCAAAAAAGGCTTTTTCTTCAATAATAAATCTATATAGAAACTCAGAATATTATTATTCTTCCCTATTTTATCTTGGTCAAATCACTGGTAATAAAATTTATTTAGAAGAAATAATTTTGAAAAATCAATCTTTTGACTTAATCGATTATGTTTATTATTATCTTGCAAAATTATATTATGAAGAAAATCAAAATGATAAAGCCTACCAATATTTTACCCAATCTTTTATAAAAACCAAAAATCAATTATTAAAATATAATTGTATTGTCTATATAATTAAAATCAAAGGTGATATTCCAATTTCCTATCTTGAAGAGTTAAATCCTAATCAAAGAAAACCTATTCTTCAATATATTCTAAGTAATTATTTCTATTTTAAACAATATGATAAGATATTGGAATATGAAAAAAGTGCATTTTCTAAGGAAATTTTATCTGACCCAGTTACTTTAGGTATTTTAGGCAAAACTTATTTGGAAACACAGGATATTAGTAAAGCATTGAATTTTTTCTTAGAAGCATTGAAATACAATCCACTAGATTATAAATTATACTTTTTTATAGGTTACTGTTATTATAGGTTAGAGGATTATGAAAATGCACAAAAATTGTTCAATAAAGTAATATTAGAAAATGGCATCGAACCATATTATGGTTACTATTCTTATCTATATCTAGGAATTTTAGAATTAAAAAAGGGCAATTATAAAAATTCTTCCTCTTTTTTTGAACAAATTTTGTTAAAATATCCGACTTTTAAATCTATTGGCGAAGTATATTATTTTATGTCAATTGTATATTATAATCTTAAAGATTTTAGGAAAGCACTTTCAGCAATAGAATTTGCTTATGCTTCAAATATTTTAGGTAAAATGCGTTTAGCAATCATATCTCAATATGCTATAGTAATGATGAGATTTGATTTAGAAAAAACACAACAGTTATTTAATGAATACGAAAATGTGAGTGATAATAATAGTTCAATATATTCTTTGGCAATTAAAATCGCTGAATACTATTTCTCTCTTAATAAGTATGACCTTTCCCTTTATTTTTACGATAAGGCTTTAAAATATTGTGAGCAACAGTATCAAAAACTTGATATTACTTTGCAGTTAATCTCAATTTATTACAATACTCAAAAGTATGAAACTGCATTTTTAATTTTAAAAGATTTAGTTGATCAAGATATCGATTATAGAAAAAAAGATATATTATTTTACTATTTTAATGTAGCAATTCAAATGAAGAATTTGGAAGCTGCTAGTTTAATACTAAAACTAAACAATTTACAGATAAAAGATTATAGCAACTTCATTATTCAATTTCTAAGTATATTTAAGGAAAAAAATCAATTTAATGAAGCAGTAAGTTTTATAGACAAACTGTTAAACAATTTCAATGACCTAGACAGTTACATTAAATATGAACTTATGCTTAACAAGGCTTTAATTTTGATGGAAATGAATAAAGTTGATCAAGCTTTTGATCAGTTTCAAAAGATTTATCAACTTTTTGATGATAAACAAAAAGATCTAGAACCGTATTTAATAGATTGTGCAATTAAGATTAAATATTATGATTTTCTGATACAAAAAATCCCTGTTTTATTTTCCTATAATGATCAGATACTTGATACAAATTCCTTTTATCTAATCTTAAAATTATACTTTATTGGGAAAATTGATGAACAGTTTATTAAAGGACTTAATGAAAAAAATCTTATAAAACAGGATGATATAAGATTTACAATTTTCTTTATCTATATCAATAATAAATTAAATATTAAAAAACAACAGGAATTGCTTAAACCATATCTTACATCTAAAAATTCAACCACTACATATTGGGCTAGGTTATTTTATTCTATTGCTTTATTTGAATCTAAAGATTATAAAAATTCAAAATTACTCTTAGAATCTTTGATACAATTTTCAGATGATATGCAAAAAGAATTGATCTATTACTTTTTATACTTGATAGAAAATCAAGAAGGGAAGGAGAAAAAATATTGGGATATACTTATAAAAGAGTATCCTTTTTCTTTATTTATATAATTTTTCTACTCTTTTTATTGAATAGTCTTTCAACTTATGGCCAGGACAGTGATTCAATTTATATAGAAACCATGACAATAAGCATAGATTCACAAGAATTATTAAATCTTGAACAAGAAATTTCTGAAATTCCAATTGATTATGATCTATTATCTCTTACCGAGAATTTTATCACTTCGTATGAACAATTATCCTTAAATGTTATTCAATTTAAGTATGACCAAAATTTTTACTTTTCTAATCTATTATATTCAACTTTATGGGGATATAGGACTGTCTTGTATTATTCTTCAAACTTTGGTTCATCTTTTTTTCAAGGTTTTAATATTTCAGAGGTTTTTCCATACCTACCATTTTTCGCTTTTCATCTTTTCAAAAATAACTTTGAACTTCAAAAAAAGTTTATAAATTGGTCTTTTTATTACAAATTTTATTTTGAATCCTTCAATTTACCTAAAGTTACTCAATTAAATTCTTTCTCAAGTATCTTGACTCAACAAGAAATTGTAGGGAAAAACAACAATTTTGATTTTGCCTTATCGATACAGACTTTGTCATTGAAACCAAACTACGACTTTTATTTACTTGAAAAGTTCCATATCAATTATTTGATATTTTTTAGTGATAGTATTTATAGTAAAATAAGTATAAATCAGTTTTTCGAAAGATATTTTAGCGTAAAACCAGAATTAGCTATATTTTATAATTTTTCTACGATTGATATTGGATTTGGAGTTTCTTATGATATTTTCTTAAAAACCATAAATGGGTTTTTCAATCTATATTATAATGATCAAAAGATAAAAATGTCATTATCGTTCGAAAAACTCACCGATTATCAGTTTAATAATGATAAATATACTATAATTTCAGATGAAAATTGGTGTTTATATCAAGACATCTTAAATTTGGCTGTCGGATTTTTATATAGACAAGATGTTTTTTCTTTTTCTACGAAATTTCAATACTCATATTTCTATAAAATGCCAATAAAAATATATAATGAACAGGAAAACATTTTTAATATAATTCAGATGGTAAATTCTTGGTCTATCGATTGGTCAGCTGATATTGATTGGAAAATAAATCCTATTTTTGGCCTTTCTTTTAATTTTTATTTAAACTTACCTTCATATTTTCTTTCTAACTCTTTAATAATGCAAAGTATTATTGAAACATATTTAAAAGTAAATGTAAAATCGTATTTTTACTTAAATGATAAATCTATTTTAAGTTTTATAGTTAATTCTGAGATAATTAGAAAATATATTGGAGAAAATGATCCAATATATAATATTCAGATTGAGTATAAATTTAATAATGCAGATTTTGAAATTAATTTAACATTTACTTTAAATTTAGTTTCTTTTTACATTTTACCATCTATCGAATCGCCAATTATCAATCTAGCTGCTATTACTCAGTTTTATTTTTAATAGCTATTCTCCCAAAATAATATAGAAAAAAATGGAGGCAAAATGAATTATTTAGTCAAAGGCGGTCCAGTAATGATACCTCTTTTCTTAGTATCGTTATTGGCTTTAACACTTATAATTGAAAGATTTCTATACTTTAAGAAGAACGATGATTTTAATGAAAATGATTTTAAAATAATCAAGGCTATGATAATTATAAAAAATTATTCAGAAGCTAAATCGTATCTCAGTAAATTTTTATCTCCCATAGCAAAAACGGCTCTTATGCTTATCGATTCAGTAGAACTTAGTAAAGATGATAGAGAAAATTTGCTTGATATCGAAAGCATGAAACAGGAGAGAGTCATCAATCGATTTTTACCAATATTGAAAATATTACCGAATTTAGCAACTTTATTGGGTTTGCTCGGGACAGTTACAGGTATGATTAAAAACTTTATGATAGTTGCCCAGATTGGCACAGGAGATCCTACTGCTTTAGCTTCTGGTATTTCCGAAGCTCTGATTACAACCGCTACTGGTTTAATAATAGCTATACCAACAGTATTTTTCTATACTCTTTTAGATAATAAGGCAGATAATCTTGAAAAAAGGTTATATATATTTATTAATGAAATAAATAAAATTATCCTCTAAGATATGCCTATTTTAATTTTATTATTTGTTATTTTACTAGTGTTTTCAGCTTTTTTTTCCTCGACAGAAACGATGTTTTATCTTTCTGATGAAAAGATAAAGAATCAGTATATTAAAATTAACAACGATCTGTTCTTAATCTTTATTTTAATATCTAATACTCTTGTTAATATTTTCATAGGCATAATTTCAGAAAAAATCTTTGACCAATACCTATTAAAAGGTAAATCTATTTTATTTACTATAGGTCTTACCACTTTTATTTTACTATTTTTTGGGGAAATAATTCCTAAAAGAATGGCTTTAATTATATATCCGTTTTTGAACAGACAATTTTTTTATATAATGCAAAAGTGGATAAATGCGGTTAGATTTTTTGAAAAAGTCATTAATATTTTTATAAAACCCCTTACAAAAATAAATCAAGAAGACAAGATTTTTACTGTAAAAGAAATCAAAGATGCTTTATATGATGGAATCAAAAATGGTTATTTTAATCCAATACAGGCATACTTGATTTCAAATCTTGTTTCACAATCACTATCAACAGTTAAAGATAATATGATTCATTATACTGATATCCCTTTTATAACTATTGATAGTAATATCAATGAAGTTTATGATTCTTTTAAGAAAACAGATATATCTAAGCTTCCTGTTCTCTCCAAAAATATGAAGAATATTTATGGTTATATTTCTAAAGGTGAAATATTGAACTTGCTTGTAGAAAATAAAAAAAGCGAAACTATAACCATTAAATCTATTATTAAACCTTTAGATATGATTTATGAATATGAAAACATTGAATTAGCTATTAAAAGATTTATTGAAAAGGAAGATACGATTTTAGGTGTTTATGATGAACATTTTCAATTTTGTGGAATATTGGATTACTATAAGATTATAGATAATATGCTTTTTAATTTTTCTACAAATTTTTCTAAGAAATTCCCTTTAAATATTCAATCAAATATTTCTTGTAGATCTCTATATTATAACTATGATATAGAAATTAAAGATGAAGATTTTGATTTAAGCTTAAATGATTTGATATTGAACAATCTTGGAAAGATCCCCCAAGAAGGTGATTATATTATTTATCAAAAATATAAATTTACTATTTCTAAGATAAAGAATAAAAAAATATCCCATGTTATTATTACTAAAGAGCAGTAGATGGAATATTCAATATTTTTAATTTTATTTTTATTGATTTTATCTGGATTTTTTGCTGGAATAGAAACTGCATTCTTATCATTAGATCTATTTTTTATTGAGATAAAAACTGAAAAAAAACACAAATTTTCACTGATATATCATGTTCTTAAAAAACCTCATATTATAGTAACAACGATTCTAATAGGCACAAATATTGCTTTAATTGCTACAACTCAGATATTATCAAGATACTTAAATCAAAATAATTTATTCGATAAGATATTTTTGTACTTTATTTTTCCTATAATCACGCTAATTATAGCCGAAATTTATCCAAAAATTTTATTTTCTAAGATTTCATATACCATTTCCAAAATATTGGTATATCCATATTTTATCTTTCAAATAATATTAAGTCCTATAGTTTTTATTTTTAATTTGATTTCAAAGATTTTTGAACTTCTATTTTCTTCAAAGACAACTTCATTAGATAAGATACAGAATGAAGAAATTAAAAATATTTTAGCTTCTTCATTAAAAAATAAAATTTCTCAAGCAAATCTTTATATTGAAGATGCAATAAAATTTGATGAATTGAAAATATATGATATTCAAAAACCAATATTCTCATTACCTTCATTAATATTTGATGAAAATGGCAAATTGGACATTTCAATCTTGTTTGAAAATTGGGAAAAAAATTTTGCGGTTTATGATGAAAAAAATAATTTTTTAGGTATTATAAATTCAGATGCAGTTTTCAATTCAGAAAAAATTCAGAAATTTTTTACTTTAGAGGAAATTCCTCTCTTAAATAATATTCCAGTTATTTATGAAGGTAAAAATTTACTTAATGCCCTTGAATTACTAAATAAATCCAAATCATCAATTTTAATTACAATAGATGAATTTGGTCAAAGAAGTGGTATTATAACTAAAGTTGATCTATTTTCCTATATCTCCAAAACAATGGTATCTAAAGATGATTCTTATAAGTATAATATAAAGAAAGTTGGTGAAAATACTTATATTGTACCAGGTTTTTCAGAGTTGGCAAATCTTAGTAGAACCATCGGTATAAATATTGAAGATGATTACTATCATACTTTTAATGGTTATTTAATTCATACACTTGGTAAAATCCCAAAAGAAGGAGAAGTATTTATTATAAATAATAACTTAGAAATAAGAGTTGTAAGTGCAAATAAGAAGTTTGTTGAAAAGGCAATAGTAAAGATAACCGATACAAAAAAGGAAAGAAGTACTAAATGAAAAATGAACATCTAATTGAAGATTTAATGTATCCAGATCCAGATTTTATTAAAATAATCAGTAAATATGGTATAAATATAGAATTTGGTGAGGAGGTAAAAAAAGAGATTGAAGTTTTACAGGATTTTAAAATACCCGAAATAGAGTTTGATAAAAGAAAAGATTTACGAACCTTATTTACCATTACTATGGATAGTATCAATGCTAAAGATTTTGATGATGCATATTCATTAAAATATGAAAACAATCTCTGGACTTTATGGGTTCATATTGCTGATGTTTCATATTTTGTAAAAAAAGATTCCCATTTGGATAAAATCGCACAAAAAAGAGGGAATTCATATTACTTGGGACCAAATGTCGTTCATATGTTACCTCCTATACTTTCTGAAAATCTTTGCTCATTAAAAGAAAATGAGGATAGATTAGCAGTAACATGTGAAATGCAGTTGGATGAAAATGGTTCAATAATTAGATATGATATTTATAGATCTATCATAAATGTAAAAGCAAGAATTCCGTATGAAATAGGAAATCAAATTTTAAATGAGACAAAAGATGAAAGGGATGAAAAATATAGCTTTTTATTGCTTTCTCAAAAATTACAGAAAATCCTTTTTGATAATAGAATAAATGATGGTTCTTTGAATTTTGATTTTCCTGACTATATTTATTTTTTTAAGGATGATTATATTATTCCATTTGATATTATAAGATATGAAAGAGGTATTTGCGAAAGGATAATCGAAGAATTCATGCTTTGCGCAAACAAAGTGATAGCTACAGCTGGAAGTAAGCTCAGTAGTTTTATTTATAGAATACATGATAAACCAGACGAAGTTTCATCAAGACAAAAAGATCTTGAAATTTCTAATAAACTAACCCATAAAAAGATTAATGAAATCTTAAAAACTTTTAAAAATACAGATAAGCAATTTGCAGTAGAAACTATGATTTTAAAATCATTAAAACGTGCTAATTATGATAATAAGAATATAGGGCATTTTGGTTTAAATTTTGAAAAATACACCCATTTCACTTCACCAATTCGAAGATATAGCGATCTTGTGACACATAGACTTGTTCTAGGAGAAAAATATGACACTAAGGAACTAAAACAGATCTCCATTTTAACTTCAATAACAGAACAGATAGCAAATTCAGCAGAGGAAGAATATAGTAAAATTAAAAATGCCCATTTCTTAAAAAGATACCTAAAAAGTCTTTTTAAGGTTAGTGTGGTTGGAGTTATCCCAAAGGGAGTTTTTTGTAGGATTGAAAAATATGGTTGTGAAGGATTACTTTCCTTTAAAGAGTTGAAAGAAAAAGGATATACATATAATAAAAAGCTAAATATATTTGAAAATGTTAGAACTAAAAAAGTTATTAAAATTGGAACTAACTTAGAACTATTTTTGATAAGATCTGATCCAAAAAATGGATTTATAGACTTTGGTTTCAATAATGATACAAATAAAAAGATGAAAACCGATAAAGGAAAAAGAAAAAATGGCAAGAAGAATCAAAAAAAGAGAAGGCATTCAAGTCGATATGACACCTCTTATTGATATGATGTTCTTATTAATTATATTTTTCTTGATAGCAACAAGTTTTCAAACATATAAAAAAATAAGTGTTACGCTTCCAGGTTCTGAAACTGGAGAAAATCCTGCCAATGAACCTTTTATAATAACAATTTTAAGAGATGAAAGTATTTTGATTGAAGAACAAAAATATACCTTATCCCAATTTAATGAATACTTAAAAAATAATTTAAGTAGCCTATCTTCCCGTCAAATATACCTAAATGCCGATAGAGATGTTAGTTATGAAACAATAATTAAAATATTAGATATTTTAAGGAAAAATTCATTACAATCGATTTCATTAGGAGTAAAACCATACTGATTAAATATGAAAATTGATAATAGTATTTCAAAATCCTTTATACTATCATTTGTTTTTCATATTATTTTAATAGTTATTTTTTCTTTTATTTTACATTTACCTTCTTTTGATCAAAACATAAATTTAAAACCTGTTAACATTGAATTACAGAGTGATCTGAATTTTTCCCAAACAAATGCAGCATCTCAAACTCAAACTTTAAAGCAGGAAGAAAAAAAAATCGAACAGAAATCCATTGAAAAAAATATCGATATAAAGTCTGAAAAATCTGAATCAAAGAGTATCGATTCTAAAAAATTAATCGATAAATCAATACAAACAGAAAATAAACCTCTTATAACTCCTATTGAATCAAAGAAGGAAGAAGAACAACAAAAAGATATCATCACTACAAGTCAATCAGATTCATCAAATATACCCAGTTCAACTCAAACTAATGATTCGCAAGATTCTAGTTCTGATGATATAGTTCAACAATTATTGACTTCTGGATTACAGGATGAATCTTCCCAAAACTCGAAAGATAATATTCAATGGAATTCTGGAGTGAATAGATGGACTGTAAAAAAAATAAAACCTATTTTGCCAAAAAAATATCAGGAAAAAGGTAATACCATATCTTGTAAAATTTATATTGAAATTAATAAATTTGGATCGGTAATATCTGCAATTATAGTTCAATCTACTGGTTATCCAGACCTTGATCAATATATAATATCCATAATAAAAGATTGGAAGTTTAACCAGGTTACCTATGATAAAGTAGATTCTGGTTACATTACTATAATTTTTGTAGTTTCTTAACCTTGATCAATTTGTTTTTGATTGACTTTTCAATATAAAAATGTAGAAGAAACTTAGAGAAGAAATTAGTTATCCTAAGGAGTAATAAATGTTTTTTAAATCAAGGAAATTTTTCTTTTTTCTTTTAATTATCTTAATTTTTATTTTTGCAAATATAAATCTTTATGCTCAACAATCAACTTCAGTAGAGGACTTTTTAGGTAAAAAAATATCAAAAATAATTATAAACGGCTTGAATATTGTGACTAAAGAAGAAATATTGTTTCTACTTCCCGTTAAAGTTGGAGACACATTAACTTATTCAGGCTTAAACGATATTATACCTGTTCTATATAAAACTGAATATTTTAAATCAATAAAATATGAATTATCTTTCGATGTCGATGATTCTGTCATCATTACCATTGATGTCGTTGAAAGAGAATTAATAAATAAAGTTCAGATTGAAGGAAATAAAGCTTTATCAAAAGATAAGATTTCAGAAGTATTGATAGTTCAACCTGGTGATTTCATATCGGATACAAAATTAAAAAAGACAATTGAATTGATTAAAAATCTCTATCTTAATGAAGGATATGAAGCTCCTGATATCGAATACTCTATAGAAAAAAACCAAGATAGTAATTCTGTAAATGTTATTCTTAAAATAACAGAAAAGAAAAGATATATCATTAAAGGTATAATTTTTGAAGGAAATAAAGTCTTTAGTGAAAAAGAAATTTTAAAAGTAATTCAAACAAAGAAGCAGTTTAAATTTATTTTTGAGTTCAATAAAGGGGTTCTTAATCAGGGTAAGCTAGATGAGGATTTAAAATCTATAGCAAAACTTTATTATACTAAAGGTTATCTTGATGTTGAAGTCACTGTAAAGGATATAAAAGTTACTGAAACAGAAAAAGAAAAGCAACTTATATTAATCATATCTATTGTTGAAGGGGAGCAATATACATTAAATTCTTTTACAATAACTGGAAACAAGTTGTTTTCTCTTGAAGAATTCTTAAAAGCAGAATATGTAAGTCCAAATGTTATCTATAATAAAGTTGCTATTGCATCTTTAGCAGAACAAATAAGACAATATTATGGGAATTATGGATATGTTTTTGCTAATGTAGATGTTGAAGAAACTATTGACTATGTCAATAGGAAAGTAGATGTAATTGTAACTGTATCAGAAAATCAAAGGGCGCATATTGAAAAAATTATTGTAAAGGGAAATACAAAGACAAAAGATTATGTTATTATTAGAGAACTCATGATTCAGGAAGGCGAAACCTTTAGCATAGATAAAATTAGACAATCAATTTATAACCTATATAACACTCAGTATTTTAGCGCTGTAGATGTACAATTTCAACCAGGTTCTGATGATACATTAATAAATCTAATAATCGCTGTTGAGGAAAAAAATACAGGACAATTCAAATTTGGTGCTACATTTTCACCAGGTATAGAAAATAGTTTTGGATTAACAGGTAGTATTGCTGAACCAAATTTCTTAGGTTTAGGCTTACAAATTTCAGCAGATTTATCAATATATCTTGATAATAAGTATATTTTAACATTGTCTTATCTTGATAAATGGTTTTTGGGTGAACCAATACAGTTTGGTATAAGTCTTTCTGGTTCAGTTGCACAAAGCTCCACATATGTTGATAATGATCAAAATAATGAGCCGGATGTGGATCCCGAAGATACCGATACTTATCTCACAATGAATTATTGGCAAGATAAATTCGGACTTTCTTTTACTTTTGGTAAAAGATGGAGACCATATTTTTCCTTAATTGGTTATCTTTCTTCAAATTTAGTAAGATATCATAGTGTCGATGGAGTTACAGATATACCTTATGTTTCTGAATATGCTTTCAAACCATTTATTGAATTTGCAAATGGAAATGATAACTACTGGTCATATTCTAGTTCTATATCTATTCTTGCAAAATATGATACAAGAGATTACTATCTATTTCCAACTAAAGGATTCTTTATTAAAGGAATGCTTGGTTATTATGGGGGTATCCTATTTGGTGATTCTCAGTTTATAAAGTTAAATCTTGGCTTTAATATTAATCAGTCTTTATTCTGGAAATTTGTTTTATCCTTTAATACTTCGCTTGATTTTATTTTCCCACAACTAGATGGTCAAATAGCCATAGCTCCAGAAGATCTTTTATACATAAATGGTTACACAGATGTTAGAGGTTGGAAAATAAAGATGGATCCATATTATGGCAAAGCAAAAGGTGTTTTTTCAATCGAACTACAAAGAGAGATTATTACTCAAATGTTATCTTTTGCTAGCTTTATTGATGTTGGATATTTATTGTCTTCTCCATCAGATTTAATGTTGATTAATCCATCAAATCTATTTGGTACTATGGGATTTGGAATAAAAATTCAAATACCACAACTTCCATTAAGACTATTTTTAACACATCCTTTTGTAATTACTTCCAGTGGTCAAATAGATTTTCTCAAGACATCATTCTGGTATTGGGATTTTACTTTAACGATAGGAGATATTTTTACATTTTAATTTTATATTTTGATAATTTAGAAATTAACAATTTTTGGAGGAAGAATGAGTAAAAAAAGAATACTTATTCCTCTTTTATTACTAATTTTAATCTTACTTACCTTTTTATCTGCAGACTTCATTAAAGTTGCAGTAGTTGATATGGAATTTGTTTTAAAAGAATATAAGATAACACTTGTAGATATCAAAAGACAGTTTTATATTGATGAAATGACCTTGAAATTTGAAAAGATTAAAGCCGAAATAGATGCTATAAATCAAAAACTTTCAAGTCCTAATTTGACTTCCGAAGAAAAAACAAAACTAGAACAAAATAGACAAGATAAGTTAAATGAAGTAATTCAGCTAAGAGATTACTATAAAAAGTTAGATGAAGATTTACAACAAAATAGGCAAAAATATATAATGGAAGATATATATTTCTCAATAAAAAAAGTATGTGAAAAGAAAGGTTATGCTTTAGCTTTTGATTCTAAGATGGTAGGTATTTTGTTTTATGCTGACTACATAGATATTTCTAAAGATGTTCTTGAATATTTATTTATAATGATAGTAAGATTTTTAAAGGATAATAATGTTACAAATCCTGAAAGATATGGTATAGATCCAAATCTTTACAAACAATATCAATAGAGAGAATTTTTTTATATAAATTTTATGATTAAATACATTAAAAAAGAACATTTTGTTAATGAATTAAGTCAATTTGCAAAGATTAAAATACTCGGAAATGATCAAAATACTTTTTCAGATATTTCGAATTTAGATGATATAAAAAATAATTCTTTAATCTATGTTAGCGAAATTAGATTTTTTGAAATAGCTTGTAATTCTAGAGCTTCAGCAATAATTATTCCATATACTTTGGAAGAAAAAGCTAAAGAAATTATAAAGATAGATCCAGTAAAAACATTCATTTTATACGAAAATCCAAAGTTACTATTTACATATGCTACTTCTTTTTTTAAGAAAAGAATCCCTAATTATGGTATTGATAAAAGTGTTATAACCAAATCTAATTTAGATGAAACAAATGTTGAGATAAATCCGTATGTGACAATAGGTGAAAATGTAGTAATAGAAAAAGATGTCATAATAGATTCATTCGTATCCATAGGAGACAATTGCATTATTAAAGAGGGAACCATAATTTTTTCTGGTGTCAAAATATATGAAAATTGTGAAATTGGAAAAAATTGCATAATTCATGCAAATACCGTAATTGGTGCTGATGGTTTTGGTTTTGTATCAAATGGAGAAAACTACCAAAAAATTGAGCATCTTGGAAGAGTTATTATAGAGGATAATGTAGAGATAGGAGCAAATTGCTCTATAGATAGAGCGACTTTAGGTGAAACAAGGATTAAAAAAGGAACAAAAATTGATAATCTTGTACAAATCGCTCACAATGTAACCATAGGTGAGAATTCAATTATTTGCGCTCAAGTTGGGATTGCTGGCGGAGCAAAAATTGGAAAACAAGTCACTTTTGCAGGACAAGTTGGTGTTTCAGACCATGCAATTGTAGAAGATAATGTGATAGTCGGCGCTCAAGCAGGTCTTACAACTAAAAAATATGAGAAAAATTCCTTTTTATTAGGAACACCTGCTATTGACGCAATGAAATTTAAAAAGTCTATTGTTTTATTTTCTCAACTTCCAGATATAGTTAAAAAGTTGTATGAAATTGAAAACCTAATGAATGAGATAAAAAATAAAAGTAAAGATTAAAATATAGGAAATCTTTATGAATAAAATCGAAAAAAATTGTAAAATTTCTGAAGATTTAATAATAGGGGATGGAAATCAGATAGGTTCAAATGTCATAATAAAGGAAGGATGTGTAATTGGAAATAATAATATTATTTTAGATAATACTATTATTGGCCCTTATGTCAAGATGGGAGATAATAATGAAATAGGCTATTTTACTTATTTAGGAGGAGATCCTCAAGATCATGATTTTATAAAAAATTCAATATCATATGTTGAAATAGGGAATAATAATATTATAAGAGAATATGTTACAATCCATAGAGGAACAAAAGAAAACTCAAAAACCATAATTAGAGATAATAATTTTTTAATGTCTTATGTTCATTTAGGACATAATGATATTGTGGGAAGCAACTGTACCTTTACAAATCTTGTTCAACTCTCAGGTTATGTTGAAGTTGAAGATAATGTAGTTTGGGGTGGTATGTCTGGAGCACATCAATTCTGTAAAATTGGTGCTTATACAATGGTTGGTGGAAAATCATATATAAATAAAGATATATTGCCGTATTCCTTGATTTTCGGAACTCCTGCAAATATTATAGGAATAAATTCTGTTGGATTAAGAAGAGCGGGATTTAGTTCGGAAGATAGAGAAATAATAAAAACACTATTTCATATTATTTATAATAGCGGTTTAGGTTTTTCTAAAGCAATTGAAAAAATAAGAAATGAGTATTCTGGTAACATCTATGCTGAAAAGATACTAAATTTTATCGAAAGAAGTAAAAGAGGATTGGCAGCCTTTGGATATAACAAATCAGAAAATGGATAGAACAAGGATATTATGTATAGATTGGGGTAAAAAAAAATTAGGTCTAGCAATTTCAGATCCTTTTAATTCTTATGCTATCCCATTAAAACCATTGATAAATAATGATAATATATATAGAGAGATTATAAAAACATTAAAAGAATATAGAATAAATTTAATTGTGATCGGATATCCTTTATTGGAAAATAATCAAGAAACAAAAATGTGCAAAATTATAAAGGATTTCTCTGAAATATTAAAAAATGAATTAATAAAGGAAAAGATTAGTACTGAGATTTATTTGCAAAATGAATTTTATAGTACAAAAAATGCTAAAAATCTCGCTCAAAATTTTGAATCAAGCAAGAAAAATTGGGAAATTTTTAAAGATTCTTACTCCGCAAAAGTCATTTTAGAAGATTTTTTATTTGATAATTTTATTAAAAAAAAGAATTAATAAAGTTGTTGAAAAAAATCAACATCAATGTGAATAATCATAACATTTCTGATAACATAAAATCTTGTTTGCTTTGATAATTCTAATAAAAGAGAAAATAAAATTTAGGTATAAAAATTGCTTATATTTAAGAGATGAAAAGAAATACAATTAAGAAAACAATAACCAGAAGCGGTATTTCAATACATAACGGTAAGATTTGCTCAATAACATGTAGACCATCTTACTATAATAAAGGTATAATTTTCTATAATATAGCTAAAGATCCATATAAACTTTATCCTATTCCATTATCTCCTTTTGCTGTTTCAAGTACAAATAATAGTACCTCTTTAGGCATTAAAAATACGATAAATACTGTTGAACATCTTTTATCTGCCCTTTCCATGTTTTACATTTCTGATCTTATTATCGAAGTGGATGGAGATGAAATACCAATACTAGATGGTTCAGCATATTCTTTTGTTGAAATGATTAAAGAAGCTGGTATTGAAGAACTTGACGAAGAACAAGATATATTAAAAATTACTTATCCAGTGTGGATTGTTTCTGAAGATAAATATATCATTGCAATGCCTTCATCAAAATTTTCTATTACCTATAGCATAGATTTCAGTTCTAAAAGTCAACTCTTACCATATCAAGTTGTATATCTTACTTTAGATACAGATACCTTTATTAAAGAGATATCTAGAGCTCGAACATTTGGATTTTTAGAAGATATAGAACATCTTAAAAATAATAATCTTGCTCTAGGCGGTAGTCTTGATAATGCTCTTATTTTTACCAAAGAGGGTATATTAAATAAAGAAACTAGATATCAAAATGAAGCTATTAGACATAAAATTCTTGACCTTATAGGAGATTTGTACCTTTTAGGTAGACCTATTGAAGGACATATTATAGCTCACAAAGCTGGACATAACTTAGATGTAAGATTCGCTAAAAAGCTTTATTGGAATGAAATAAATAGAGAAAATGCTGAAAATATTCAAAAAATTCTAGATGATTTTGAAAATATCTCCAATAAATTAAAAATTTCTATCAGAGAAAATTTTTAAGCTTGATGAAAATCTAGTTTCTATAAATTTCTGTTTATTTAAAACTATATATCATAATTAATCTCAAATTTAATAATTAGTTGATTATTGAATACAATCTTTTTATAAAATAATTAATAAAATTCATATCTTCAATTTAAATTTTTAAATTTTTGTGTATCTTATTTTTATCTATGGAAGGATACAATTCAGTCGAAAAAATATTTTCCAAAAATGCTATAAAAGCCTTAAAAGATTCTCTCAATAAAAGCAATGAAAATGAAATATTTTGGGGGTGCAATCTAGATGAATCAAAACAATTAATTGATTCTGTTGAAACAATATTTTTTGGTTCTAATCATTCTGTTTTGTTTGATAAGAAAAATGCTATCAAGTACGACCTTGTTTTACATAATCATCCAAATAATATAATTGAACCTTCAGAAGAAGATCAAATAATAGCTCACAGTTGTATAAATATGGCTGTAGGTTTTGCAATAATTGACAATGAACTAATTAATTGTTATGTTATTGTTCCTCCAAAGTCAATTGTTAAGAGAAAAAAAGTAAAAGATTTAGAAGTAGAAAAAATATTAAAAAATCCATCTCAATCTTTATTAGATATATTACCAAATTACAAGATAAGAGAAAGTCAAATTGAATTATCCAAGTTAATACAAAATATTATAAATGACGATAAAGTTGGTTTTATAGAGGCTCCTACAGGGATAGGAAAGTCATTGGCATATTTAATACCATCTTTTTTATATATAAAGAAAAATAATGTGAAAATCATAGTATCTACTTATACAAAAAATCTTCAAAATCAGTTGATTAAAAAAGATATACCTTCTGTTATTAAAATATTAAATCAGAATATATCTGTAGAAGTTGCATATGGTCGACAAAATTATTTATGCTTGCTTTCTTATTCAAACTTTAAAGAAAACTTCAACTTTTTATTTTATGAATCTATAGAGTCTGAAGTCATGCAACAACTTGAACATTGGGTAAAAAAAACCAATAATGGTCTTCTATTGGAACTAAATGGGAATTATGAAAAAAGGGTAATTGATGAGATAAGAAGCAATTCCAATCTATGTCTTTCGACAAAATGCAAATATTTTAATGAATGTTTTTATTATAATGCAAGAAGAAGGTTAAATAATGCAGATATAATAGTGGCAAATCATCATCTTCTGCTTTCATATGAATTGAATGAGGATTTTTCAGATTTTTTTCCAATATATAACACAATAATTTTTGATGAAGGTCACAATTTGCCAGATGTTATTGAGAGTATTTCAACTTATACATTTTCTACATTTGAAATTCAGAAAAAACTATATAAATTGGTGCAAATATCAAATAAAAAAAAGGGTTTATTACAGCTATTAGATGACAATCTTTCAAAAAGCAATCTTCAAAATTCTACCGCTGGCAAAAAGATATTAAGATTATCTGAAGATATTCAAAAGCAGATAGTCGAATTACAGCAACTGGTGTCAAATATCCAAAATCTAACAACTTACGAAATAATGAATATAATAAACTCATATAAGTCAGAAAATTCAAAATTAAAAGTATTGGTGAATTTAACAGATTTAACAAAAAAGAATCCAGAAATTTTGAAAAAGATATTTGATTCCTTAGTAGAAACTTTTGATAATATAAAATTATTTACAGATTCAGTTTCTTTATTGTTAGGAATACTTGAAATCTTATTAGATAAAGGTGAAGATAGTGAACTAGAGTTATCTTTTTTGCAATATTTATATGGAAATATAAAATCAATAGTGAGATTTTTCCTTAATATTAATGATTTTTATCATGAATTTCAAAAGCTATTAGAAAATAGTCAAAAGGTTGAAAAATACTTAAAAGTACTATGGTTTGAAATTAACAATAATATTATAGACTTTTATTTTTATAATGAAGAAAAAGGATTAACTTTTAATGATATCATCCAGACTAAAGCAAAATCGTCTATATTCATTTCAGCAACTTTAGCTACAGAAAATTCTTTTAACTATATTAAAGAACAATTGACATTGAAAGAGGATATAAAGAAAAATTCAATAGATAGAATATTTCCATCAATATTTCCATATGAAAAAAATTCATCTTTTTTCATAATAAAGGGAATAAATCCTCTTGATAGAAGCAGTTATAAAAATAATATTTCAGATATAATATTACAAGTCTTGTCATATACAAAAGCTAAGACAATGATATTGACAACAGCATATAGCGATATAAATGATATATCTGAAGCTGTAAAAAAGAATAATAAAGAGATTAAACTTTTAGTTCAAAATACAAATTCGATCAATAATTCGTTACTTGATGAATTCAAAAAGGATAGTAAATCAGTACTATTGGTAAATATGGGCTTTTGGGAAGGTATAGATCTTATTGGGAAAAATCTAGAAATTCTTATAATAAGTAAGCTACCTTTTAAAGTTCCCGATACTCCAATACTTAAGGCTAGAACAGAGAGAATGGATAATCTTGGACAAAATTCTTTTTTTAAGTTATCTTTGCCATATGCAATCATTAAACTAAAACAAGGTTTTGGTAGATTAATAAGATCAGAAGATGAGACTGGGATTTGTATACTTTTAGATGATAGGGTCATTTCTAAAAATTATGGTTATTTAATTTTAGATTCACTACCAAAAGCAAAAATAGAGATAATTGAAAAAGAGCAATTTTTAAACAAGTTCATTGAAAGATGTAAAGAACTTGAAATTTAAAAATAATGGACTTATATTCTTTTTGCTTAAATAAAAAATTGGTGTAAATAAGTAAATGTATGAATAATAAAAAATCTTTTATTATTAAAAAGTTTTGTGTTATTATTATAATTTTTGCTTTAATATTTGTTTTTCAAAACAACATATTAACCGATACAAAACCTCAAATACCTTCCGATAAAATAAAATACTATGAAGATGTTCTCTTATATGGAACTGAAGAAGAACTTCAAAAAGCATTAAGTGAATTGCTACTTTATGATGTAACTCCACTTTTAAATCAACTCTTAAATTTATTAAATTCCTCTATTAAACCTTCTATTAAAATTGCCATAATTAACTGTATTAGATCTTTAAAAGAAAAAGCAAAAGTAATTGCTCCTTCCTTAAAAGTTATAATAACAGATAAATATGCAGACAAGAACCTACTTGCAGTAACTATTTTGGCTTGCGGTGAACTTGGATTAATTGAATTTGAAGATGATCTTTTCAATATTTTTAATGATAAGGTTTATAAAGATGATATTAATATATTAAAAAACATTTTAATAGCTCTTGGTAAAATGCAGTCTAAAAAATATATAGATCAAATATTTTCATACCTTATCGATTCTAAGAATAATTCTGAAATTCGTTCAGCAGCAGCCTTATATTTTTCTGAATTCGATAGTATAGATATAAAGTATATTCAAAAATTCAATGAGATAGTTATAGATAAAACAGAAAATTCATTTATAAGAAGATATTTGTTATATGCTTTATCAAAATATAAAGATCAATCTTCTTATGAATTTATAGTCAAGGCAATAAGCGATGAAGACCCATATATTCAAATATATGCTGCAAGAGCATTAAAGGAATATAAATCTGATGAAGCAATTTCTGTTCTATTAAATGCTTTGAGAAGTAACAACCCATCAGTAAGAGTTGAAGTTTTAAATCTTCTTGGAGAAATAAAAAGTCTTGAACCTATTGATGCTATTGTTTATAAAATAATGAATGATAAGGATAATAATGTAAGAAAAGCGGCAAGGGAAGCTTTTTTAAAAATTATTGAAGCTAATAAAAATGCTAATTTTACACCAGAGCAAGCTGAAACAATCAAAAATACTTTACTATATATTTTTAAATATGATCCATTGGAATCCAATAGGTTAAGAGCAAAACAATTGTTATTAGAAATTTTTAAAATGAATGTATAATTTCATGTAATAATTAATGATTAATTTACTTATTTATAATCAAAAAGGGGTAAAAAATGCCAGATAATGAAAAGTTAAAAGAAAAAGAAAAACTACTTGATTCAACGATTGAAGCAATAAAGCGACAATTTGGTGAAGGTTCAATAATGAAATATGGGGAAAACAAACATCCCGATATTGAGGTTATTCCAACTGGATCTTTAGCATTAGATATAGCTCTTGGAATAGGTGGATTACCTAGAGGTAGAATTATAGAAATATACGGTGCTGAATCTTCTGGTAAGACTACTTTAGCCCTTCATTGCATCGCTGAAGCACAAAAATTAGGAGGAGTAGCTGCATTTATAGATGCAGAACATGCACTTGATCCATTATATGCACAAAAACTTGGCGTCAAAATAGAAGATCTCATTATATCCCAGCCAGATAATGGAGAACAGGCTCTTGAAATTACAGACGCATTGATTAAATCTCAGGCGGTTGATTTAATTGTTATTGACTCGGTTGCCGCATTAGTTCCAAAATCAGAGATCGAAGGTGATATGGGTGATTCATTCATCGGTACACAAGCAAGATTGATGTCTCAAGCTATGAGAAAACTTACTGGTTCTATTTCAAAATCAAACTCTATTCTTTTATTCATAAATCAAGTTAGAATGAAGATTTCTTCCATTCCTTTTGGTAATCCTGAAACAACTCCCGGTGGACTTGCTTTGAAATTCTATTCATCAATAATTATCAATATTAAAAAATTAGAAAATATAACCCAAGGCGAAGAGACTTTAGGCTCTGGTGTTAAAATGACAGTTAAAAAAAATAAGTTGTCTCCTCCATTCAAAGTTGCGGAAACGGTTCTTTTATATGAAAAAGGTTTTTCAAAAGAACTTGAACTTCTTGAACTTGGAACTAAATTAGATCTAATCAAAAAAACTGGAACCTGGTTCAGTTATCAAGATATAAAACTTGGTCAGGGTAAATTGAATGCCGCTGCTTTTTTAACAGATAACAAAGAAATATCATTAGAAATTGAAAACAAAATTAGAGAATATTATCAATTAAAACCAGTTCAACCCTTGAACAACATAACAGTTGAAAATAAAGTACAAGAAGAAGCGAAAAAGGGTAAGAAGAATGGCTGAGAAGGAAAGGATTAAGGTAGGAATATCTGGAAGTCTAGGTCAGATGAATCAATCAATTATTAATTTAATACTAAAAGATGAAACCATGGTATTATCATCATTATTTGAACCATATAAAAAAGTTTCTGAGCAAGATTATATTTTGGTTTCAACTGAAAAATTGTTTCATTCAAATGACATAAATATATTAGAAAATTCAGATATCATTCTAGATTTTTCCCATGATAGTAATACTTTTAATCTTTTATCCTTCGCTGAAAGAAATAAGAAAAAACTTGTTATCGGTACAACAAAATTATCCAATCAGACATTTGATTTGATGAGAAAAGTTTCCAAAAATATTCCTGTTTTTTATTCACCAAATATGAGTTATGGTATAAATGCTTTTTTTTCATTGATACCTTCATTTTTAGAAAAATTCAAAGATTTTGATATTGAGATTATTGAAAAACATCATAGAAGAAAAAAAGATGCACCTTCTGGAACAGCTCTGAAAATGTTAGAAATAATCAAAAATAAGAAAAAAGACTATGTTCCAATTTTTGATAGAACTAATCTAGATAGACAAAGAGAAAATAACGAAATAGGGATCTGCTCTATAAGAGGTGGTGGAGTCTATGGAAATCATACAATTCTTTTCTTAAGTGAAAGCGAAGAGATAGAAATTACCCATAGAACACTTAATAAAGATTCTTTGGCTAAAGGTGCACTATTAGCTTTAAAATATATAAATAATAAGACAAATGGTCTATTTTTTTATGATGATATCTTTAAGGAAAATTAAAATAGTCAATATATATTGGAATAAAAATGAAGAGTAATATAATAGAAATTTTATTAATTTTGGGTTCCTCTAAAGAGAATGGTGATCAAATAATTAAAAATGCCTCTATTGAAATTTCTAAGTATTTTTTTATTAAAAAGCAAACAAAGATTGTTAAGACATCTTCCTATCAAGTTGATTATACTACTTTTTTTTATAATCAAGCAATTGTTATTGAGTCTAATTTTTCAGTTCACAGTATTTTAAAAAGAATGCAAAAGATAGAAAGAAGTTTTGGGCAAAAGAAGAAAAATCAATTTTGGGGGGACAGAATTTTAGATATTGACATCATATTTGTTGGAGAATTATTATACTACGATTCAACTATTAATATTCCTCACGAAGGGATATACTCAAGGCAATATATAAAAGATTTTATTAATGAAATAGGATGGAAAAATGAAAAATTTCAGTAACTTTCCTAAGAAAAAAAGACAACAACAACCTTTGGTTTTAATAACAGCATATTCCTATTCTTTCGCTAAAATTATAGATGATATCGAACAAATAGATGCAATATTAGTAGGAGATTCTGTTGCTAATGTTGAATATGGATATAATTCAACTTTGCCAATTACTTTTGAACAGATGCTGAACCATGTTTCTATAGTTTCAAGAACATGCGTTAATAAACCAGTTATCGCAGATATGCCTTTTCTTTCCTATGGAGTTTCGCTTAAAGATTCTTTATCAAATTGTGGAAGAATGGTAAAAGAGGGTGGAGCAAATGCGGTGAAAATTGAGGGAGGAAAGATTTTCGGAGAACTCATATATAAATTGACATCTATAGGTGTTCCAGTTATGGGACATATTGGTTTAAAACCTCAACATTATAATACGATGGGCGGCTATAAAATAGCTGGTAAAACCGATGATGAAATAGAAGAACTTATAGATGATGCTATTACTCTTGAACAAGCCGGGGCTTTTTCTTTGATTTTAGAATGTGTTACAGAAGAAGCTTCTAAAGCTATAACAAGCTCGGTATCTATACCAACAATAGGTATTGGTTCTGGTAAATACTGTGATGGACAGATATGTGTTTTAAATGACTTACTTGGATTATCTTCATATATTCCTTCATTTATGGAAAAATATGTTGATTTGGCAGCATTATCAAAAGAAGCCATAGAAAAATGGGCTGATGATGTAGTTGGAGGAAAATTCCCCAAAAATGCTTATCATAAAAGTTAATAAGTAAAAGGGTTAAATAAGATAAAAAGGTTAATTTATGGAAATAATAAAAGATTCTAAAGAGATGCAAGATAAGATCTTAATATTAAAAAAGAGAAATACAAGTATTGGTTTTGTTCCTACAATGGGTGCCCTTCATGAAGGGCATCTTTCTTTAATAAAGCAAGCAAAAAAAGAGAATGAAATTGTAGTGGTATCAATATTTGTGAATCCTAAGCAATTTGGTCCTAATGAAGATTATAGTAAATATCCAAGGGTTCATGATCAAGATATATCTTTATGTGACAAGGAATCTGTTGATTTTATTTTTTTACCACAAGAAAGTACCTTTTATGATCCCGATCATTTAACCTATGTCGAAGTAGAAAATCTTAGCAACCTACATTGTGGGAAGAGTAGACCCGGGCATTTTAGGGGAGTAACAACTGTAGTTGCAAAATTATTTAATATTGTTCAACCAGATAGAGCTTATTTCGGTAAAAAAGATTTTCAACAACTGATCATAATAAAAAAAATGGTCGAAGATCTATCATTTCCAATTGAGATTATTGGTTGTCCAATAGTTAGAGATTTCGATGGTTTAGCTTTATCGTCGAGAAATAAATATCTCACTACGGAAGAAAGAAAAATTGCATTAAAAATTTCTCAAACTCTTTTTAGAGCAAAAGAATCAATTTTGAAAAATGAAAATGATTCACAGGTTATATACAATAAGATTTATGAAGAATTAAACAGTACCGAAGGAATAAAGATAGATTACATAAGCATTGTGGATGATAAATTTTTACAACCTGTAAATATTATTACCAAAAATACTGTTATTTTAATTGCGTGTTTCGTTGGCTCTACTAGATTAATTGATAATTTACATTGTTCAGATTTTTTAAATTAAGCATATTTTGTTAGTTGTATTTATTTGACTTTTTATAAATGTTTGTATACTTTCGTAGACATCAATTCTCAAAGGATAATAATTATGCATGAAAAAACATTAGATTTTAAAAAAGAGGTGGAAAATTCATTACGAAATATCAAGGAACCAAGACCAAATAAAATAATTAAAGGAAAAATTATTTCAATAACTCCCACTGAAGTATTTATTGATATCGATTGGACTTCAGAAATAATAATACCTATTGAAGAATTTAAACAATCACCTATAGTTGGTGATTATGTAGACATCTACTGCTTTTTAGATAAAGAAAATGAAATCCAATTTAGCAAATCAAAAGCAGATGAAATAAAAAAAAGAGATGATATTTTTCAAAAATATAAAAATAGTATCCCTGTTGAAAGTAAAATAATTTCAGTTTCAAAAGATAAAAAAACTTTCTCAGTAGATTTGGATGGATTAAAGGCTATTTGTTATACAGATAATCTTATTAAAGATTCTCATGAGGATCCTTCTTCTTTAATTGAAAAACAATTTAAATTTATAATTAAATCAATTAATTCAAACAGAATTGTATTATCTCACAAAGATTACCTAATAAATCAAACAAGAATAGAAAGAGAAAGATTTTTTAAAGAACAAAAAGTGGGTAATATAGTTGATGGCATAGTGAAAAAAATTGTTGAAGATAATAAAGGTATAGAAGTTGATCTTGGTGGTTTCAGCGGTTTTGTGCCGGTTTCGGAAATTTCTTATTCTAAATATAAACCCATTGAAGAAACAGTTCAAATAGGTGAAAAATTAAAATTAAAAATCATAGATTTAGATAGAGATCAAAATAAAATAATATTATCCTTAAAGAGAATAAAACCAAACCCATGGTTTTCAGTTTCTATTAAAAAAGATGATGTAATTAAAGGTGTAGTTAGGGAGAATACTGATAATGGAATAATTGTTGAGATTGAAGAAGGAGTGACTGGTTTTATCTATAAAAAAGATTTTTCCTGGTTCGAATCAACTGAGGAAGAACATAAAAATATAAAAAAGGATTCATATATTGAAGCAAAAGTTCTATCTGTAGATAAGAAAAATAGAAAGATTTCCCTTGGATTGAAACAGTTGACTATTCATCCCTGGGATCAATATGTAGAAAATCACAAAGAAAAAACTGTTGTTAAAGGTAAAATTGCTAGAGTTGTTGATTTTGGGTTTTTTATTGAATTAGATAAAGGGGTAGATGGATTACTTCATAAGAATGAATTGGATTGGATAAAACAGGAAGAAATTTACAAAGAGTTAAGTGAAAAATTAGGTAAAGAAATTGATGTTTTAATTGATAGTATCAATAAGGATAAAAAACAAATTTCTCTATCAATAAAAAAATTGAGTGATGATCCATGGAAAATAGTACAGACTAATTATCCAGTAAATTCTATAGTAGAGGTTATTATTTCAGAAATTGAAGAAAAAAGAATGAAAGCTGTTCTTTTTGAAAAAATAGATGCGATTATTCCTATTTCTGAAGCTTCTTTGGATACAATCTACTCTTTAAAAGATTCTTTTAAGATTGGAGACAAAGTTACGGCGAAAGTTAAAAAAATTGAACCCAAAAAAGGTTCAGTACTACTTTCTATAAAAGATTATCAGCAGCAGCAACAAGAAAATGAGATCAAAGAATATAAATATGATTCTCAGGTTTCTAAAGTAACATTTGCAGATTTAATAAAAAAATAGAGAAAAGTAATGCTAGAAATTGAAAAGATTACTAAAATTCTAGAAGTATTTTCTACTTTGACAAAATCAGTTCAAATAGAAGAACTGTTGAAGTTAATAATTGATAATGCTACAAATGTAATAGAAGCTGAAGCATCATCATTGCTATTATATGATGATGAGAGAGAGAATCTTTATTTCTATATAGTTACAGGTGAAAAAAGGGATGCCATTAAAAGACAAGCTTACGAACTTAAACCAGGCCAAGGTATAGCTGGTTGGGTAGCAAAATATGGATCTCCTTTAATAGTAAACAAAGTAGAGGAGGATCCAAGGTTTTTTCCAGATATTTCAAAGGAGATTCAATTTAAAACAAGAAATATTCTTTGTACACCTTTAATAATCGAAGAAACAATAATAGGTGTAATTGAACTATTAAATAAAATAGGTGGAGATTTTACTGAAGAAGATCAGATTCTTCTAACAGCTTTTTCGAAACAGTGTTCTATTCTTATTCAGCAAAAAAGATTATATCATCAATTAAAAAATAAGACAGAATACTTAGAATCTCAATTAAATACTTACAAATTATCTAGAAAAATAATTGGAGAATCTCCAATTTTAAAAGAAAAATTTAAGATGGCGGAAATAGTAGCGAATTCGGATTCTACAGTTTTACTTCAAGGCGAATCTGGAACTGGAAAAGAGTTATTTGCTGAATTAATTCACAATCTTTCAAAAAGGAAATCAAAACCATTTGTGAAAGTTAATTGCGCAGCAATTCCAGAAACATTACTAGAATCTGAATTGTTTGGATATAGCAAGGGTGCTTTTACTGGAGCGATAAAGGATACTATAGGTAAATTAGAGCTCGCAGATGGGGGAACAGTTTTCTTAGATGAAATAGGGGAAATTCCATTATCTACTCAAGCTAAATTACTTCGTTTTTTGGAATCTAAAGAAATCCAAAAATTAGGCTCCAATTTACCCTCAACTGTAAATGTAAGAATTATAGCAGCAACAAATAAAGATTTGCCTCAGGAAGTAGCAAATAAAAGATTTAGAGAAGATTTATACTATAGATTAAATGTTTTTCCTATATACCTTCCACCATTAAGAGATAGAATAGAAGACATACCAATATTAGCCAATCATTTTATTGAAAAATATAATAAAGAACTTAATAAACATATAAATTCTTTATCAGAAGCTGCCTTAAAGAAATTAACTGACTATCATTGGCCTGGAAATATTAGGGAATTAGAAAATATAATTGAGAGATCTTGCGTTCTATGTGAGGGGAATGAAATTACAGAAGAACAGATTCTATTGAATGTTAAAAACCCCACACCTGCAATCTCATCAGATCAAATAATCCCATTAAAAGATGCAATAAACAAATTTAAAAAAGACTATATAACTGATGTATTAAATAAATATAATTGGAAACAAAATGAAACTGCTAAGCAACTTGATATTCAAAGAACATACCTTTCAAGACTAATTAAAGAGTTAAATATAAATAAGAATTAAAATTATTTTAGGAGTATTTATGAAGCAATTGAATAGACCAATTAGAAAAAATTATCCTACAAATTTTAGCTACAATGTCGATTTACTTTTTTATTACTTAAAGAAAAATAGGTTACTTTTTATAATTATCTTTGCAATAATTATTGTATCAACTATTGGGATCTTTACATATAGTCTAATTGTTCAAAACAATGCAAAAAAATCCTTAATATTAATGGAATCTGTTTATGACAATGTGACATTATATATAGATAAATATAGTACAATAAACAATAAAAAAGAGTTGAGGGGAAATATTGACCCAGTATTAGAAAAAATAATAAAAAAATATCCAAACACTTTGGAATATTCTAGAGCTCATTATTATCTTGGGTTAATGGACTATTTAGATGGGAATTATGAAAGTTGTATAACTCACTTGAAGAAGATTTTATATAAAAATACTCATTTCTCTGTAAATGTATATTTCGGTTTAATTCAATCTTACTTAAGTATCAATGATTTTGAAAATGCTGAAAAATATGCCCATTTGATGTATAAGAAGTTTAAGAAAAATAACTTTGGAGCTTTAGCATGCTATTTATTGGGTAAAATTTATGAGATCCAAAAGGATTCTCAAAAAGCATTAGAATACTATCATAAAATTGAAAAAGATTATGGTTCCTCATACCTTGCTATGGATCAAAAAATTAAAAACAATATTCTTTTATATGAAATTGAAAGTAAAATGTTGCCAAATATTGAATAAGTATTATTATAAAAATATAAAAAAAAATAGTATTTTCAAAAAAAAGAGGCAACAATGAATTTAAAGGGATTGAAAAAGAATAAACTAGTGGTCCCTATATTCATAGCTATTTTTGTTTCATTAGTAATTATTTTGTTATATTATGTTTTTATCTCATTTGATAGATCTACCATTTTTGATTTGTTCACAGATTTAAAAATCCCTGGTTCGGCACCTAAAGAGGTAAAAGAAGGAATTGAAGTAACCCAGGAAAATCCAAATGTACTTCCATCCATCGAACTAGTAATTGTCGATGCCAGATCTTTACAAGCGGATAAAATGGGTGAATGGCCATTCCCTCGATGGATGTATATTCCAGTTATAGAATCTTTTATAGATTCGAAGGGGAATCCAATACCTAATGGAGTCGTATTAGATATAGCATTCCTTTCAAAAAGATCGGAACAAGTGCAAACTCCCCAAAACTTAAAAGAAAGTGAAGACAAATTACTTGCCAATGCGATTAAGAAACTTGGTAAAGTATACATGCAGTTTTATCTCGAAGCTAAAAAATCTAATACTACATATGGTGAATATGAATCTGAATATATAAAGAATAATTATTCTATCCCTCTTTCTAAGGCAAAATATAAAGGACAAATATTAAATGAATCTCTTACTCAATACTTGAATTCATTGTATTGGAAAGAAATTATCCCTCCATATAAAGAATATATTGGCTCTGAAAAAGCTTTTGGAACACCTTCCACAGTATCTTTACAGGATCAAATTGTAAGATTTTTTCCATTAGTATATGTTTATGACAATAATATATATTTTAATCAGGTATTTTTGTATTATTTAGATAGAATCGGTGTTTCTTTTAAAGATGTTGAAATTGATTTTGGTCGTTATATTACTATTCCTTCAAAGAATGTTAAGATTCCTATTGATATATATGGTCAAATGCGGTTGAATTATGTTGGAAACGCCGGATCTTTATTTCATGGAATATCTATATATGATCTGTACAATCCAGATCAAATTGATAAAGAAACTAAAGAGATATATTTCAAGGATAAAGATATCTTTATTGGGGTTTATACAACGGGAGCTGCTCGAGACTATAAACCTACTCCTGCAGGCATGATGTATGGAGTTGAATGGCTTGCTTTAGCTTTTAATCAATTGATGCAAAATTCATTCTATTACGAGTTACCTTATATTTATTCAGTATTAATAATTTTGCTTATGTCGTTGATTGTTATGGTAATCATTTCAAGATTCTCAACTCTAAGATCTTATTTATTTGTTGGAATAATTCTTTTTGTTTATTCGTTCGCTTCATTTTGGCTATTTAAGAAAAATATTTTAATACCCTATTCATCGGTAGTTTTATCAATCTTATTGTCCTTTATAGGATTAATTGCTTATCGAATTCTTACAGAAGAAAAAGAAAAAAAATTTATTAGGAATACTTTTTCAAACTTTGTATCTAAAGTTATTGTTGATGAACTTTTAAAACACCCAGAAATGATTAAGCTTGGCGGTGAAAGAAAAGAAATAACCGTTTTATTTTCAGATATAAGAAGTTTCACGACATTATCTGAAAAGTATCAACCTGAAGAAATTGTAGGAATCTTAAATAATTATCTTTCAAGGATGACAACTACAATTTTTAAGTATGAAGGTACTTTGGATAAATATGTTGGTGATGAAATCATGGCTTTTTGGAATGCCCCACTTCCTCAAGAAGATCATGCTACTTTGGCATGTTTAACAGCTCTTGAAATGATGAAGGAATTAAATTTATTTAATCAAGAAATGCCCCCTGAATATAGATTAAATATAGGAATTGGTATTAATACTGGTGAGGCAATCGTCGGTAACATGGGTTCTACAAGTAGAATGGATTATACTTTGATAGGAGATACAGTCAATACTGGCGCTAGATTGGAAGGTACCAACAAAGTTTACAGTACAAATATTATAATTTCAGAATTTACTTACGATAAGGTAAAAGATTTTTTTGTTTGCAGACTTCTAGATAAGATAAAGGTAAAAGGGAAAAGCATTCCAGTATCGATTTATGAGCTTCTAGATGTAAAAGAAGACTTTGATGTTGAAGGTTTATTGAAAAAATATAAAAAAGTTAAAGCTTAATAATAACCAGTTACTTTATGGTAATATCTAAAAAGATTTTTCTTGTAATTTTTCTTGTTTTTATTTTTGTTTCTTATCTATTCTATTTTTTAGGTTGTGGAATTCCAGAGGTGCTTCCATCATTAAATATACCTATTGCTGATATTAATTCAGTAAGCATAGAGGACATTTCTGAATTTGAGACTAAATATATTATTTTTACATGCACAAATAATGAATCCTACTTCCAAGGTTATTATTTCTTTTATAGAGATTCATCAAATTTTTTAAATCAAGCTTCATTTAGTTATTTTGATCAAGATTTAAAAAAATGGGTAATTATTGATAGTATTCCATTAGAAAGTGAATTATTAGAGTTTAAAATAATGAAAAATTTTCCATTCACATTTTATTTCAGCAAATCATCTTACCTATATTCATCGAATGGTGGTTCAATAAGAGATACTTACCTTATTGTGCAAAAAGATAATGAAAATAATTTATCCGATCTATATACAAAAGGGAAATCACTTACTATCTATTTAATACCAATAGGTAAAGATTCTAATGGTCCTTATGTTTATACCCCAGCCTTTTCCACTTCTTCAAATAGAGTAATATTTAATTTTAAGTGAGGGATGAATGCAATATAATATTTTAAACGACCCAGTCATTAGATTTATTTTTCATATACTTTTTTATTCCATAATTGGTTTTGGTAGTGCTTTATACTTTTATTATTTTTTAAAAAAGAAATTTAATACCAATTTTTGGTTTTTACTTGCAGTTTTTTTTGGATTAATAGGGGCAGCATTAGGTTCATATTTTTTAAATGATTTATTTAAAATACTAACTCAATGGCCACTTGGAATTAATACACTTGCGACCCTGTTTGGCGCATTTTTTCTTATAGGAATCTATTCTTTTATCTCTTCAATTAAATCTTAATTGGTATTAGAATTGGAGCAGCCACAACTCGCATTGCTTGAACAACAAGAGTTTTCCTCTTTCTTTTTATTTTTATAATCTGTGCAATAAAAACCACTTCCCTTAAATAATATTCCACTTCCTGCTGAAAAAACTTTTTTTACATTTTCAGAACCACAATTTGGACAATTCGTTTTATGTTCTTCAGTCATTGAAAACCATTTTTCAAAATTATTATTGCAATCATCACAATGAAATTCGTAAGTTGGCATAAACCCTCCAGAAATTTAATTTTTAGAAAAATTTTTTAATAATTTTCTTATTTTATCTAGATTTATATATACAAAAAGAGAAGCTAAAATAATAAATATACCAAAAATTTTATTTAAGCCAACATTTTCAAATAAAATAATGCTATTTAAAAGTAAAACAACGATTGGTTTTAAATAAAATACTAAAGAAACCTTTACTGCGTCAAGATTTTTTAATGCATAAAAATATGTTATATATGCTAAACCTGTTACACCAAAAGAGAGTGTAGATAATAATACAATTTTTTCAAGATTGATATTACTAATAAATATAAAAATATCGTTTTTATAAAGGATAAAAGATAAAATAATAAGTAACAAACCATTGAAAGAGAATGAAACTGAATTTAAAGTAACAGATGAAACCTTTTTTAAAAGTTTCTTACTTAAAATTGTATATAATGCAAAGCTTATAGATGCTATAATGGCTAAAAAAATAGAGATGCTATTATCACCTTTGTCTTTTTTATATATGACAATGAAAATTCCAAAAACACCTATTAATAAAAGTATTAGCTGGATAAAATCAAAAAGAAGATTTTTAGATTTATTATCACTTTTTTTGTTGAAGGTTTTTTCTAAAAATGTTTGAATTATAAAAACGAAGACTGGATTCGAACTTATTATTATGGCAGAGGTGGTTGCATTACCTAGTTTCACTGCAAATTGCAATGACAGCATCGCAATACATACATTTAAAAAACCAGTTAATAGGATCTGTAATTTTTGATTGAATTTTAATATGGTAAATTCACTAATAATATCTTTGAAAAACAAGAATAGAATAAATAATCCACCCAAAAAAAATCTTATTCCAGTTAGAACTATAGAATTCAATTCAATTTTTTTTGAGATTATTTCAAATAAAGAGAAAAAAAGCAAAGTGAAACCTAAAGAAGATATTATTTTAATGTTATTGATTTTTTTTTCTTTCCCAGACAAGTTGACCACATGCTCCCTTAATTTTTTGTCCTCTTTTATATCTAAAAGAATATTTGATATTTTCTTTATCTAAATAGATCATTATCAATTTTTCCTTTTTTGAAGATTTATAGTTAATTCCTTCAACTTCATTATATGAAATAAGATTTACAAAAGCAGAATATTTTCTAGCTATTTTTACAAGTTCCGAAATGGATTGTTCTGTATCGGTGATTCCATCTATCAAAATATATTCAAAAGTAATTCTTTTATCTATATTTTTTATATAAAGATCGCATTCATTTAATAATTCAGAAATATTTAAGGAATTTGGCATTATTTGTTTTCTAATATAATCGAAAGGTGAGTGTAGAGATATAGATAGTTTGACAGGGAGTCCAAGTCCAATCATTTTTTTTGCAAAATTTTTTGTACCAGAAGTCGAAATTGTAATTCTCCTTGGAGAAAATGGTTTAATTTTATTAAAAACCAAAGCTTTAATAAATCTTTCTACATTATTGAAATTAAGGAAAGGTTCACCCATTCCCATTATAACAATATTATCAACCTTTTTTACTAATTGTTGAGCAATTAAAAATTGCCATAACATTTCACTTGATGAAAGATTTCTTGAATAACCAACATTTCCTGTAGCACAAAATTTGCAAGCCATCGGGCATCCAATTTGTGAAGATAGGCATAAAGTATTTCTACCATCATCTTTAAGTATTACCATTTCAATCAAAAAGTTATCTGCTGTTTCTAGAAGAATTTTCATCGTATCGGTTTCTTCTTCTTTCAGAATAGAAGATATTTTTAGTGGTAAGATTTCAATATTTTGAGAAAAAAATTCTTTGCTCAATTTATCTAGATTTGACATCTTATTCAAATCGAAATACGAATGAATAAAGATCCATTGAAGAAATTGTTCGATTCTGAAAGATTTAATCTTTCCTTGATTTATTATATTTATTCTTGTTTGTTCATCCAATATTATATCAATCAAAGTGTATCTTGGATTTACCATTGCTTAAAAAATCTATTATAAAATTTTATAATGTCAATTTAGTTTAATGTATGATTATTTATAACATTTAAAACAAGTATTAATACTTGAAATTGCTATCTTTTGTAAGGACAATATAGTAAAATGAAAATATAACAAAGTCCAATGATTATTTTTAATCTTACCTTTTTCTACGAAAATCACTTTTCAAAGTATTAATTGATTTTTAATAGTTTTATTTATAATTATATTGCCTTGAAGATGGTTCATTAAAGGGGTTTTTATGCTAATTGACTTATTAACAGTTGAAATTGGTTCTACCATTACAAAAGTCAATGGATTTAACGGTATTGGAACAGATAAAATAATGCATGTCGGACAAGGAATCGCCCTTACAACAATAGATTCAGATGTAAGAATCGGGTATGAAAATGCAAAAAAAAATCTCATGAGCAATTTAAATGTCTCAAAACTTGATGTTAATGATATTGTTGCAAACTCTTCAGCAGCTGGTGGATTAAAAATGGTTGCTACAGGTCTGACATGGGAAATGACTGCAAGAGCGGCAAAAGAAGCTGCATTAGGCGCAGGAGCGGTCTTAAAATATTTAACAGCAGGTCCATTGACTCAAACAGATTTAAATAGAATAATTCAAGCCAATCCCAATATGATTCTATTTGCAGGAGGGGTTGATTATGGCGAACAACAGGTGGTCCTGGAAAATGCTCAAAAACTTGCTTCATTAAATTTGAATATACCAATAATTTTTGCTGGAAACAAGGTAATTGAGGATGAGATAAAAAATATTTTTGAAAATACAAGTTTTCTATTAGAAATTGTCCCAAATGTATATCCTTCAATAGATGAATTTAATATCGATCCAACAAGAAAAGCTATACAGCAACTTTTTTCAAAACATATAATTCACGCAAAAGGAATAGATAAGCTTCAAGAAATAATAAAAAAGGATATAATTCCAACTCCTTATGCAGTTTTGAAAATTGCAGAAGCTTTGTATGAAAAGTTAGGTGATTTAGTTGTAATAGATGTCGGTGGTGCAACTACCGATGTTCATTCTGTAACGGAAGGTTCATTAAAATATAAAAAACTTCTTATAGCACCAGAACCATTTGCCAAAAGAACAGTTGAAGGGGATCTTGGGGTATATGTTAATGCATTAAATCTAAAAAAATACTTAGATGAAGAATCAATTGGCTTAGATTTGCAAAAGTTATCTGCTATTCCTCAAATGGAAGAGGAAGTCTATTTATCTTTAACTTTGGCAGATAAAGCTGTTAGAACCGCTATTGAAAGGCATGCTGGACAAATATTAGAAACTTTTGGTCCAGATGGAAGAAAAATGTTTATAAAGGGGAAAGATTTAACAGCTGTAAAATATATTATTGGAAGTGGAGGAGCACTTACAAGATTGAAAAATGCAAAACAGATTTTAGAAAATATAAGAATTACAGAAGTTTATAAGAAATTATTGCCACTTCAAACTGCTGTTGTTTTGATTGATAAACGATATATACTTTCAGCATGTGGCACGATGCTTGATTATTATAAACAAGATGCCTTAAAATTGGCTATACAATCGGTTGAAGAATCAATTGAATTATAAAAATAGCTTTAATAAAAGCGCTTTTATCTGTGTATGATTTTTTATAATGGAGGAGTAGATGTCTTGTATACTTTATTGTAACTCTTCGGCAATTGCTCATAATGTTAAATTTTTATCAAATATAATCCATAAAAGAAATGGATATCTTTTTGGTGTAACAAAAGTTCTTTCTGGTTCACCAGAACTTGCAAAAATTTTTATAGACCATGGTTGTGATGGAATAGCGGATTCAAGATGGCAAAACTTAAAGAAAATAAGAGAATCAGATATTTTTAAGCAGAATAAAAATTACAAAAATATTCCTTTTTTAAACCTAAGATTACCAACTATTTCAGAACTGGCTCAGATCGTTAAATATTCAGAAATTTCTTTAGTTTCAGAAATATCTATCATTAAAGAGTTGGATAATGAATCAAAAAAACAAAAGAAAAGAATGCAAATTATAGTTATGATTGATTTAGGGGATTTGAGGGAAGGATTAATTCCAGAAGATGCTAAAAATTTGGATTTCAAAAAGTGGCAGCAAGTTTTAAGTCCTTTTATTAAAGAAATTATAAAATTTAATAACATTGAATTAGTTGGTTTAGGTACAAATTTAGCTTGTTATGGAGGTATTGTACCTTCAGATGAAAATATGGAATTATTAGTTAAGCTATATAGATGGGTAAAAGAAGAGTATAATTTACCTCTAAAGTACTTATCTGGTGCAAATTCATCTGGAATTCCTTTTTTAATTGAGGGTAAAATGCCAGAAGAGGTAAATTTATTTAGAATTGGTGAAAGTATGATTTTAGGATTAAATGTATTGAATAGAAATCCTATTGAAGGTCTAAGACATGATACGGTAAAAATAGCTGTTGAAGTAATTGAGAAGAAATTTAAACCATCGAAACCAATAGGTAAAAGTGCTCAAAATGCATTTGGTGAATTAGTTGAATTTGAAGATAAAGGAACTATTCTTAGACTTATTTGTGCTGCTGGAAGACAGGATATATTAGTCGATGGATTAAAACCGTTGGACAATGATATAGAAATACTTGGTGCAAGTTCTGATCATTTAGAGTTACACTTAAAAAATAATTATAATAAATATGATATTGGATCATTTATAGAATTTAGTCTATCTTATGGTGCACTTTTATCAGCATCAACTTCAAAATATGTGGACTTAAAGTTTATTTGATATGAATAAATAAAGGAAAAAACAAATGAATGGTTAAATATTTATTTGAAACAACTATTGTAGTTAACATAATGTATCTTATGGGAAGTAGTTATAATAATAAGGGGTTTACCTCAATAAAAGGAAAAATTAGAAAAAATAATAAATACATAGACAGTTTATTTTTATTTTTTTAAAGCCTATATCAACTTTAATTTATTATTTATAACTTGATTTATTATTTATGATTTGATTTTAATTTAGAAAACTTGTAATTTATGAATAATTTTATATGAGAAATTTTATTAGAATTTAATAAGAATGAAAAATTAAAAAGATATAAAATAAAAACTTAGAGAAAAAGCTATATTAAAATTTAAATTAAAAATAAATTAGAAAAAATAAATTAAAAGATATTAAGAAAATTACTGTAAATAAAAATGATTGGAAAACTCATTGATAAACTTTTCTAAAGCTAATATATAATCTCTAGATAGTGGTACTTTTTTCCACTTATAATTTATATCAAAATTATATAGATCTTTATTTAATCCATATGCCAATGATTCTGTTTTTCTATACTCTGCATTGTCTCCGATTGAAAAGAAGGCTTTTGACATCAACCAATATGAGAAAGATTCTTTATACTTAAAAGATTTTGAAAATAAAAAATAATTTATGCATTTATCATATATTCCAGAAAAAAAGTAATAGTACCCTATTCTGAAATATGCTTTTGCGTAAATTGTTTGTTCGTTTGGTAATACTGGAATTAATCTATAATAAGATTGATTTATATAATCTGAGTATTTATCATTTTTTATTAATGAAAATAAAGAAGATAAAAAGTCAGAATATTTCTTTTGAAAAAAATATATTTCAGAAATTTCATCATATACCAGAACAACCATTTCTTTTATTTGAAATTTATCTTTATATTCTAAAGATTTATTAAAATAAAATAATGCGATTTGATATATATTTTGAATTTTATAGATTTTACCAAGATAGTAATAAACCTCGGGATAATCTGGCTTTAATTGAAGAGCTTTTTGATAATATTCAATAGCTTTGGCATAATCTTGCAAAAAGTAATATTTATCACCTAATATTTTATATTCCCAATACTCTTGAAAAGATAAAAATAATATTAAAATTAAAAGAATAAAAAAAGAAAAAATAAGGTTGTTTCTTGTTTTTACCATATAAAATCTTTATATTCAAGTTGATAGATATTGAATTTTATAAAAATCATATTGATACGATAAATTAAGCATTCTTATATATTGTCTTTTCATTTTCATATATTATAAAATTAAAAAATTCATAAAATGAATAACTATAAACATTTACTTTATTGATATTTTCATCTGAATTAAAATTTAAACTAGTCTTACCTTTTATAGCATCTTCTAATATTTTTTCTGTTTTTTCTTTAGGCAGTACAAAATTCTTAACAATTTTCAAGTTTTTCCCCGCAATAATCAAATCTGGATTATCAAGAGCATTTAAAACATATAAAGTATGAGCAGATGTATTAAATTTTAGTGCGATTTTCCACAGTGTGTCACCCCAGATTATCTTATAATTTTCTATTTCTTTACCTTGAAATTCTTTTAATAGTAATGAGTGATAAGTTTTTATATTTTTAGAAGTAATAATCTTACCGTCAATACCTACTTTTTTTTCTGATGCAGTAATTGGCGGTGTTTGATAAGTAGTCTCTTGTTTTGTAGGTGCAACCTGTTTTTCTATAGGTTTTTGTTCTGTAACCACTGTTGGTGTAATTGGTTTTTCTTGAACTACTTTATCGATCGTAGTTGAAGTTTTTACTTCACCATTAGTCTTTCCAATATCATAAAAGGCAAAATCAACCTTTTTATCACTTTTTCTAACATCCATAGAAGTAATAGTGAATTTGTTACTAATCAATACTGAAAACAAAAGTAATAAAACAAGGAAAAAGATCAAAATAATGGTAAGTAATGTTTGTTTTTTCTGCTTCGATGTTTCTTCAAGAAACTGCTGTTTGGATTCTGGAACTTTTGTTTTTGAAGTATAGGTAGACATTTTTAACTCCTTTTTTAAATATTCCTATAATAAGGAATCGAATCATTCGGAGTTTTTATAATGAAAGAATGATTAATAATAAATCTAGTTGTTGATTATAATTAAACATCCTAAACAAATTAAGATGACTGTGCAATAATAGATACATTTTTTCGTAAGAATATCAATTTTTGAATACTTTTTTATACATCTTCAGCAATTTTTAAGCTTACTAATACCATTTTTATTACAATTTAAATGTTATAAAAAAGAATACACAACGTATAAAAATTACACTATAAACAAAAATATCATTGTTTTTCGTATAAATAGATTTAAATGTTATAAAAAATGATAACTTTATATATTATGGAGTTGTGAAAATTTATACTCAAACTCAAAAAGAACTTAAAAGCCAAGTATTTTGCCAAATATTTTAATGACTTGTTTTAATAATTGAAAAGCTGAATTGAAATTCGAATGTATCTATATATGCTGAATATCTGATATGAGTGAATATATGATATATTAAAATATAAAAGAAAATAAAACATAAATAAGAGTAAAAGCAATTTAGATTATTAATTATCTATATAATATCGCTTTACCCTTTTACTAATCCAGCAGGTTACTTCATATGGAATTGTCGACAACTCCTGAGCTACTGTACTTGCAGTTATTTTATCAAAGCCAAAAAAAATAACTTCAGTTCCAATATTATAAAAATTATCTTCAAGATTTATCATTGTCTGGTCCATACATACTCTACCTGCTATCTTATATTTTTTGTCATTTATAATTACTTCATGATTATTTGATAGCTTTCTATTAAGCCCATCGGCATAACCAATAGGCACTGTTGCTATATAACAATCTTTGTCTGCAATAAAAGTTCCACCATAAGATATAGGTGTACCTTTTTTAACTCTTTTAATAAACGCGATTTCTGTTCTTAACATCATAGATGGATAAATCTTAATTGATTCTGTTGTTTCATTTGAAGGATAATAACCATAAAGCATCACTCCAGGTCTAACCATATTAAAATAACTTGAAGGTAAGTCCAGTATCGCTCCAGAATTAGCCATATGATATATTGGTATATGAATGTTTAATTCTTCAACTTTATTTTTTAATTCTTTGAATTTTTCAATTTGATTTAAGGAAAATGCTTTATCTTTTTCATCAGATTTTGGAAAATGAGTAAATACACCTTCTAAAATTATATTACTAGAAATATTTGCTTTTTTAATAATTTCTAGAGTTTCGGTCTCATTTGATCCAATCCTTCCCATACCAGTATCAACCTTAACATGTATCTTGGCTTTTTTGTTATTTTTTTGGCATATAGCTATAACATCTTCAAGAGATTTTAAAGAAACCACGGTCAATGTTAAGTTGTTTTCAATTGCTTTTAATATCTGATCTACAAACGTCACACCGAAAAGAAGAATGGGAAGTTTTATATTATTTTCTCTTAATTCTAATCCTTCTTCAATAGTAGCAACACCTAAATAATCTGCTAATTTTTCTTCTTCTAACATTTTAGATATTTTAACAGCACCATGTCCATATGCATCTGCTTTGACAGCTGGACAAATCTTTACATTAGGACCAACCTTGTTTTTAATACCAATTAAATTTTTCCTGATATTATTTAAGTTAATAATAGCAGCAGTCTTTCTTTCGCCTTCAAAATTTAATTTTTCGAGTCTCACAAAGATCTCCTATAGCTAAAAATTAAAAAAATTATCTTTTAATAGAAATTTATAAAGCAACTTTTAATTACTAAAAAAAAATTAAAGAATTATTTCCAAATCAGATATTTTTTCTTTTAATAAAAATTTAAATTCTTTAATTTTACTCTCATCAATCGACAAAGTTATTAAAGCATAATTTAAATTTTTTTCTTCAATATAGGATATATTTTGAATCTTTATATTGAAGCTTTCAAATTTATTTCTTAAAATCTCATGGATATGATATTCTAAATCTATTGGCAATCTAATCTTAATTTCTTTTAATTTTATATAAGGTATAATATTAGCATTTCTTATAGAATTTAATACAACCTCAGAATATGCCTTTTGAAGACCTGAAGTTCCAAGTTTAATACCCCCAAAATACCGTACAACAATTACTCCTATCTGGACAAGAGCTTTTTGTTGAAGGATATATAAAATGGGCCATCCAGCTGTTTTAGCTGGTTCTCTATCATCTGAAAAATGTTCTTTTATTATATTTTCGCCTTTTATTATTCTATAAACGGGGATCACATGAGTTGCATCAAAGTATTGTTTTTTAATGGATTTATATCTATTTTGAAATTCTTCTTCATTTTTACAGTGGAAAATAAAGGCAATGAATTTAGAATTTTTTATAGATAATTCATCTGAATATTCTTTATCAATAGTTAAATAATCCATAATTCTTCTGCAGCTTTTACTAACCTATTCATTATTGCAAATTCTATTCCATTATCCGATAAAAAAGATCTAATTAATATATAATCGAATTTCTTTTTGTCTGCTTCTCTAAATTTTTGGTAAATCTTTTTAGCAAAATCGTATGGGTTTTCAAATGTGATATATTCTGAAATATTAATTTTTTCTTCCATATTAATCTTATAATCAATGTTAGTTGAATTTATAAGTTTTGCATAAATAGAGTTATCTTTTGATGAATCTATTAAAAGAAACTTATTATTTAATAAAAGATTATTATTTACATCATTAAATTTGGTAATTCTATTAGAAAATATCTTTTTTATTCCAAAAAGATTTTCAAGTTTATCTAATTCCTCATTTGTAAAAACAAGTATCACCTTTGCCTCTGGTTTATAATGAGTATATTTCATTCCTGGTGATTTTGGGATATTGGTTTCAATCGATTTTTGAGAATAATCTATGTCTTCGAAATCAACTATTAAATCTTCTTTTGTTATAAGACCAGGTCTTAAAATATACGGTTTTTCTGATGATAGATCAACTACGGTGGATTCAATTCCATAAACTGAATTTCCACCATCTATTATATAGTATATTTTATCTTTAAAATCATGGTAAACATCTTCAGCTATAGTACAGGAAGGTCTTCCTGAAATGTTGGCCGATGGCGCAGATATTGGTACTCCACATTTTTTTATAAAAATTTTAGCAACTCTATGGTCGGGGTATCTTATAGCAACTGTCGGTAAATTTCCCCTTGTAATTTCTGGTATAACTTTAACATTTGCAGGCAAGATAAACGAAATTGGTCCCGGCCAAAATTTAATTGCTTTTCTTATTCTTTCTTCAATTGTTCTTTTTAACCTGTTTTTAGAAATATCTATTAACTTATATAAATCATCTTCAGAAGCTATATGAACTATTAGTGGATTATCAGAAGGTCTTCCCTTTATTTTAAATATCTTTTCTACCGCATTTTTATCAAGTGCATTAGCCCCAAGGCCATATACTGTTTCAGTGGGGAAAGCGATTATATTTGAATTTTTTATTTCATTTGAGGCAATCTCAATCATATTTTCTATTTGAATATCAGTAAGCTTTGAAAAATCCTTTAAATCTATTATTTTGGTTTCCATTTTAGTTTAATTATAAAAAAATTTATTTATAAAAAATTATAATTCATTTTTTCAATTTATTATAATAAAAATTACAGTTTAAATTATTCATAAAGTATTATATAAAAATATAACTTTCTGTAAATTTTCTGTATGAAAAAATGTAAGAAATTTCTCATACATAGATATTATATCATCAGTAAAATACTTATCATATCTTGTGTACCTTTGCCTTAAATCATAAAATCTTTCTTTGATTGAGACAACTTTTTCATGCATAACATGCTTATCTGCTATATTTATTATAAAAGGTATCAAAGGAAGAGGTTTTTCAATCATTGAATTAATAAGATGAAGTCTGCAACTTACGGCTTCTATTTTAAAATTTTCTTTTAATAAGATAGTATAACCTATTTCTGAATGAGAGATCTGCGATTTTTTCTTAATTTCTACCGATTTGCCTATATCGTGTAATAAAGAACTACTCAAAACAAATTCTGCTAAATCCCCTACACTTTTATTTTTGGTATATTTAGTAAAAACATCATAATACCTATTATTAGTTTTCAAATTCAGCAGTAAATATAAAGATATAATTGCAACAATCTTGCTATGATTCTTTATATTTTGAAGCATTTGATATTTATTCCAAAAATTTGAAAGCTCTCTTACTTTTTTGTAAAAAAGATCTTTATAAAATTCCTTATCTTTAACTTTTTCGAAAAGTATATTATAAATATTATTCAACTTAATTTCAAATTGATTCATAGAAGTCTTTAGTTTATAAAACTTATATGTAGAATTTATATTTTTAATATTATTAATATTATTGATATTTCAAATATTTTAATCATTTTAATAAAGAAGTTATCCAAGGTATCCCTATAAATGTACCTATTGAAGCTCCTATTGAAGTACCTAAAAAAACCACAAGAGCATGTAAAATCCTATTATTAAAATAACCTTTGAATCTTTGGATATCTTCTGTTAAATTTTCAAAGTCTGATACTCTTGGTTTTCTAAAAGTAGCTTCAATTATAGCAAGAAACATTCCAGCACCAACAGTAGGATTCAATGTGGTAATAGGTGCTACAATCCAGCTTGCAAGTATTGTAAGAGGATGAGAAAGTACAAGTATCGAAGAAATAAAACAACTTGCTCCAGAGATTAAAACCCAGTATTTAAGCATTGAAAGTACAACCTTAGGACCTTTAATAAAAAAACCAGAAGCAAAAAGCCCTATTATGATTAATGTAATTATCCATCCAATTAAATTTGAATTATTTTTCTTTATAGGAACCTGCTCAATACTATAATCATATTCAAATCCAGATTCGATTTTATTAGCAATTCCTTCGAGATGACCTCTACCAACAACTGCCAATATTATCTTTCCTTCAGAACTAAGTATTTTATTTGCTATATATTCATCTCTTTCATCTATAAAAACTTTTTTTACCTCTGGAAGTTCCTTTGAAAATTCATTCATCATTGTTGAAAGTAAATCACCATCCTTTAATATATTTTGAATATCTTCTTCACTTAACTTTTCTTTTGTAAAAATAGATTCTATTAAAACTTCCAATATTCTAATTTTATCTTTAAACTTAGATAAAGTCCAAGCTCTTTTTAATGTGACATTTACATCTCTATCGGCAAGAATTAGATCTATATTTTTTTCTTTAGCGATATCAATAGCTTCTATCATTTCTGCACCAGGTGCAGATCCTAAATCAAGGCCTATCCTTTTTTGAAAAGATGATAAAATCATTGTTGCAAGAAGTAAAAAACCTTTACCTTCTTTTATTACTTTTATGATGTCAAGATTTTCCCATCTATTCTTATCTTGAAGCGATGAATATCTTGAATTACATAGTTCAACAGCTATTTTATCTGGTTTATATTCATCAATTGCTTGTCTTACTTTTTCAACACTCTCTTTAATGACATGAGCAGTTCCAACAAGAATTATTTTTTTATCTTTAATTTCTATCACTTTTATATTATCATTATTCATAGAATTATCCTTTACTTATCATTTTTTCTTAGAATATCTCTTCTTTTGATTGTCTATAATTAGATAAAAAGTCATTTTTAAATTCTTCAAAATTATCATTTAATATTGAAGATCTAATATTATCCATTAGTTTTTTTAAGAATGCCAAATTATGAATGGAAATCAATGTCATTGCCGTTATTTCTTTTGCTCTAAAAAGATGCCTTATATATGATTTTGTAAAATTTTTGCATGCATAACAATCACAATCTTTATCTAAAGGTTCTTCTGAAAATTTATAACTTAAATTTTTTATGCTTTTCATTCCATTTTTAGTGAAAAAAGATCCATTTCTTCCTGCTCTTGTAGGGAATATACAATCAAACATATCAATGCCTCTTGCAACCCCTTCAAGTAGATCTTCAGGTTTACCAACTCCCATAAGGTAACGAGGTTTTTCTTCAGGTAAAATGCTGTTTACTATTTCAATCATTGAAAACATCGTGTCTTTATCTTCTCCGACCGAAAGTCCACCTATTGAATAACCTGGTAAATCAAGTTCTGATGTCATTTGTGCCGAGTATTTTCTTAGGTCTTCAAATCTATTTCCTTGAACAATTCCAAAAAGCAGATGATCTTTATCTTTATTTGATTCCTCCCATCTTTTTTTTGCTCTTTTAAGCCAAATTAAAGTTCTATTCATAGCTTTTTGAGCGATAGAATATTCTATAGGAATTGGGGTACATTCATCTAAAGGCATCATTATATCAGATCCGAGGGTCAGTTGAAAGTCAATAACTGTCTCTGGAGAAAAAAAGTGTTTTGAACCATCTACTATTGAAGAAAAAATTACTCCATCATCGGTAATTTTTCTAAAATCAGATAAAGAAAATACCTGAAATCCTCCAGAATCTGTTAATATATTTCTATCCCAGTTAATGAAATTATGAAGACCATTAAAGTGATTTATAATTTCACTACCAGGTCTTAGATAAAGATGGTAAGTATTACCAAGGACAAGATTAAATCCTATATCTTTTATCTGCTGCCAGGTACATGCCTTAATGGTTCCAGTCGTACCAACTGGCATAAAAACGGGAGTTAATGTAGTTCCATGTTTTAGCTTTAACTTTCCAGCCCTTGCATTGCTTTTATTTGATTTTTTTTCTAATTCAAAATAATTCAATTTCGCAACTCCAAAGATAAAAAAAACTTTTAATATTGATCAAAAGGTAAATAATTCATGCTAAACTTTTCAAATTTTGGTTTTGAAAATTTTATCCTTTTTATTATCATAAACTTTTTCTCACTTTTAATCTCTTTTATCTCGCCAAAGGTGCCTGCACCAAGATACATTATGATGTTTTTAGGATCTGGTGAAAGTTGATTTCTAGCCTCTTCTAAAGCGCAATCAAAACAATAATATTCATTTTTCTCTTCGTTATAAAATGAACTTAGTTCATCTACTATATTTCTATTACATCTAGAGCATTTTTTGTAATTTTGATTTAACTTAGTTAAATTTTTGGGGGAATGCCTACTTCTATTGTTTTTATTATGAATGGCAAATCTATTTTTATTATGTCTCTTTTGAAAATGATTGATGTATTTTTCAGGATTTATTTCTTCAATAATTTTATTATCAAAATCCTCTTCAAATTTATTTGAAATATCCTTTTTAGGAACATATTTATATATTTTATCACTATTTAATCTTTTCATATTTTTTCCTTTTTTTTAATCTAATTTTTTGAGTTATCCAATTTTATTTGATCTATTTTTTTCTTCAGTAATTCTTTAACTTTATCTATCTTCCCTGCTCCTTTTAATTCTCGCATGACCTGTCCTACTAAAAACATAAATACAGATTCTTTCCCTTCAAGATACTTTTTTAATGCATCATCCTTTTGCTCTGTTAAAACTTTATCTATGGCTGAATATATAGAACTATCATCTGAAATTATTCTTGAACTTTCAATAAATTTATCAATTTCTATTTTTGATTCAATTATTTCAATAATATTATCCTTAAAAGCCTTTTCAGATATTTTATTTTCTGTTATAAGCTTTATTAAATTACCTAAATCTTCTGGTTGAAGATTAATATCTTTTATTGGTATCTGTTTTTGATTTAAGTAACTAAATATTTCGGTAACAATTATATTAGCTGTTTTAGTTGGTTGATTGGATATCTTTGTTGCTCTCTCAAAAAATTTAGCAACTTCCTTATCTGAAGTTAATAAATCTGCAAGGTAATAATTTAAGTTATAATCTTTCATGAATCTAATTAACATTTCTTCTGCTCTTTCAGTTAAACTATTTTTGATTTCATCTAACTCTTCTAAAGTGATTTCAATATCTGGTATATCTGGTTCTCTAAAATATCTATAGTCAGCTGCTAGTTCTTTTGTTCTCATTGTCTCAGTCTTATTTGTTTCAGTGTTAAATAGTCTTGTTTCAGTTACTATTTTTTCATCCTTACTTAAAAGTTCTGATTGTCTTGATATTTCATATTCTATTGATCTTTTAATGGCATTAAATGAATTTAAATTTTTAACCTCAACCTTATGTGATAACCCTGAATCCTGTTTATTTACAGAGATATTTATATCACACCTCATAGAACCAGATTCTAAGGAACAATCTGAAATATCTAAAAATTCTAATGTTCTTTTCAACATTTTTAAATAATTTATAGCCTCATTTGCATTTTCTATTTCTGGTTTTGAAACTATTTCAAGAAGAGGTACCCCTGCTCTATTGTAATCTATAAATGTAACCTTATTCACAAAATCATGAAGCATCTTAGCAGTATCTTCTTCCATATGTATTCTTTCTATTCCGATTTTTTTAGGCTTGCCTTCTTCATTAAAGATTGTTAAATATCCATTTTGTCCAATAGGAGTCTCATATTGGGTAATCTGATACCCTTTAGGTAAATCTGGATAGAAGTAGTTTTTCCTATCAAAATGAAATACTCTTTTTATATCACAATGAAAAGCGATGGATGCTAAAGCAGCTTTATAAACCATTTCCTTATTTAATGAAGGTAAAGTTCCTGGTTCTCCTATACATATTGGACAAATCTGACTATTTGGTTCAATACTTAAACTGTTTGGACAACTACAAAATGCCTTTGTCTTTGTTTTTAACTGAATATGAACTTCTATACCAATAACTACTCGAAACATTTTAAGTCCTTTTTGAAATTTATGAATTCATTCGTTTTATATTATTTACTGAAAAATCTAAAAGTTCTTCTTTTGTTCTATAACCTTTATTATAGAATAAGGCATAAAGAGCTATTTCAGCCTGCAAAATCCTTTTTGTCACTTCTCTGATCTTTTCTATTTTAGAAATATCCATATATAGAAATTTTGTATTAATAAATTCAAAATTCTTATCGAATTTATCTATTAAATGATATGCGGACTCTGGTGTGATCTTGCCACCAATTGATATTTTAGCATTAGGAAAGTTTGATTTAATAAAATGGATAATACTCTCTATCATTTTATCAACTTCAACAGAGTTAACATCGACTTTCATAGAGCCAGATAAATCTGATCTACCTATTGTAAAAGAGGTGAAATAGCTTAGTAAGTCTTTTACAATTGGTAAGTTATTTACAATAGTTATTGTTTCAATATTTAAAGCTAAAATAGGTTTATAATCTTTATAAGGATTTTTCTCGATATTTTCAATGAAATTTTCTATTGCATATCTAGACTCTGCCATAGGGAGCGTAATAACATCTACATTATTTTTCAATGCTTGTCTTATATCATTTTTCGCGCCACTACCACCAATTTTAAATCTTAATTTTTTATTAAAGTTATTCTTTACAAATTGCAACTCCTCAAAAGAGTTATCTTCTACCTCAGAACCAAGTTTTATAGACTCACACCATGGATTTGATATCACAGAGTTAAAAAATTCTAAGATCTCTTCAAATTTGATTTGATTGTCAACAATATTTTGAATATCTTCTATTTTTTCAAATTTACTATGGTGCATCCTGCACCTCCTTCTGATAAACTTGCATAATTATATGAAGCTATGATTTTTTTCTTAGTTTTTAGGTATTCATGCACAAAATTTGAAAGCTTTCCAGTTCCTTTACCATGAATTATATATATCTTCTCATAATTGAGATTAATGATTTCACTAAAATAAAAATCAAGTTCTATTTTGGCCTCTTCAATAGTTTTACCTCTTAAATCTAGAGTTGAAGGCAGATTTTTAGAAGGAATAAATGTAGAACCTGAATAGGTTTTATTATTTTTCTCATCTAGTTTTTGTAGTTGAGATATTGGTACTTCAAAGATGAATGAATCTGCTTGTATTTGCGCTTTATCTTTATTTATATTTATTATTTTTCCTTTCTTACCAAAAATACCTGCTTTGACTGTATCACCAATTTGAAATTTTTCTATCTCTTTTCTCTCTAATTCTATTGCCTCTTCTTTATGTTTTTGAAGATCTTCGATTATTTCTTTTTCTTTTTCATTGATAATATTAATTATTTCCTTTGTTTTCTCTTTTGAATAACCATCTTTTTTTAATCTAGAAATCTCGAATTCAACATCTTTTTTCATCTGCTGAAATTTAAGATTTGTTTCAGTAAGTATCTGCTTCTCTATCTCTTTTGCACTTTTATTATATTTTTTTCTAATCTTCTCCAATTCATTTTCTTTACTAATTAAATCAGCCTCTATTTTCTCTAATTTTTCTGTTTCTTCTTTATATTTTAATACTAAATCAGTAAGTTGTCTTGCTATAGAGTAATTTTCTTCATCAATTTTAGCTAGATTTTTTGCTTTATTAATTATGAAATCTGGAATACCAAGTCTTGAAGCTATTTCAAAGGCATAAGAATATCCTGGAAGATCAACCATTAGAATATACTTAGGAAGCATTAAATTTTCATCAAAAAGCATTGATGAAATTATTATAGATGGATTTTCAATAGCATATTTCTTAACAAGATCAAAGTGAGAAGTAACTATTCCATAAGCACCTTTACTAATAAGATAATCGATTACTGAAACTGCAAAAGCTTCTCCTTCCAAAGGAGAAGTCGCTGTTCCAAGTTCATCTATTAAGATTAAAGTATTCTCAGATGCTTTTTCTATTATCTGTTTTATCTCCAAAATATGTGATGAAAATGTAGATAATGATTGTTCTATAGATTGCATATCCCCTATATCTATAAGTATATCTTCAACTAATGGAAGAGAAGAACCAGATGAAACAGGTATAAAAAAACCAGCTTGAAAAAGCATCTGTATTAAGCCTATGGCTTTTAAAGTAACAGATTTCCCACCAGCATTAGGACCAGTAATAACTACAAATTTTTTATCTTTACCAAATTCTATATTATTTTTAACAGGATTCTCAAGAAGAGGATGGTAAAAATTATTTAATTTAAAAATTTTTTCCCCAGATATCTCGACTTTCGAATATCCTTTTTCAAAAGCTAATGAGGCTTTGGCATTTATGAAATCAAGATCTGAAAGTATAATTATAAAATTACTAATGTTATCCAAAATACTTAAATAAATTTCATTGATTTTGTATAATATCCTTGCGATCTCCTGTTCCTCTTCTGCTCTAAGTTGATATAAAGTATTATTTAACTCAATTATTTCTAAAGGTTCTATCAAAATAGTCTTACCAGAATCTGAAAAACCAAAAGCAATTCCATTAACACTATTTTTCTTGCTTAATTTTACTGGTAAAAGATACCTATCTTCTTTTAGTATATAATTTTCCGAAACAAGATAATCCTTATATTTATTAGCAATATTTGAAGTTAATTCGAGAAATTCTTGTTCTGTTTTTTTTATTTTTTTCCTTATTGAATAAAGTGTTGGGCTTGCATCATCTGAAATTTCCCCATTTTCTGTAAATATTGGTTTTATTGATTTTACTTGCTCTTTGAAATCATAGTTTATTTGAAATTTTTTTGAAAAAGATGGACTTTCTATTTTTCTAATTGAGTCTATTAAAATATCTCCATTTTTTATAAAGTTAAATACATTAAATGAAGATTCTATATCTAAAACAATTCCTCTTTTTAAGTTTTCAATATCTTTTCTAATATCATTAAAACCTCCCAAAGGTAAAGAATTACCAGCTCTCAGGTAATAAAGAACTTCCTCTATAAGATCAAATTCAAATTGTAATTTCTCTTTTTCATAGAAGAATTCTAATATTTCAAATTTCTCTTTACCATAAATTGTTTTGCATTTCTTTTGATAATAGGATATTATTGAGTTAAATTCTAGTTTATCTTTTGATTTATTATTTATCATTTAATTACTTACTTATAACTCTCAATTTTTTAATCTGATTGGTTGTATACAAAATTATATATTATATCCCAAATTATATATTTGTTAAAAGTCTTACATACTATTTTAAATTTTTCTTATTTATAAAATTTCCTATAATTCTTAAATCTGCGAGATATTTTTCATAAAATTTATAGCTAAAAGATGATTCTACTAGATTATTTAATGCTTTGAATTCGATATTTTTAATAAATAAGTCAAATATCAATAAAATAATGATGGTTACAATGAATCCTAGAATCAATCCCAGAATAAATCCTAAGAATCTATCGATAGATTCAAAATTAGATCTATCAATTTCGTTATCTAGAAGTCTTTTTATTGGATTGGTGAGTAAAAGCAATAAAAGGTAAAATGCGATAAATGTGACAATTATTGACAAAATTTTTGAAAAAGAAATTCCAATCCCTTTTTCGATAAGAAATTGGTTGAGATATGGCGAAAGCACAATTGTTAAAAGGATAGAAAGAATCAATGTCAAAATACCAATAATTTCTTGAATAAAACCTTTTAGCAAAGATTTTATCCCAAAAACAATAATAACAATAATTAAAAACCAATCAAAATAATTCATCTTTTACTCTTTTTTAGTTTATTATATTTAAAAATTACCCTTCATTGAATTATAATATACCTTTTTAATATTTGCACCTTTTTTGATATAAATATCTTATCTAATTTATATCTTATTTAACAAAATATCTATAAATGAATTTTCAGAAGCATCAAGATAATCTTCTATCTTTTCTCCAAAACTTGCAAATGATATTGGTAATTTTAACAAATTGCATATACTAAAAATTGCTCCTCCTTTTGCAGTAGAATCAAGTTTAGTAATACCAATGCTATCTATATTAATTATTTTTTTGAAAATTTCTGCTTGATTAAAAGAATTTTTCCCTAAGTTTGCATCTATCACTAATGTTGAATGATAGTTTATTTTATCTAAATATTGAGTTTTTTTCTTATCAATTACTTTAACTATTTTATTAAGTTGTTGCATCAACTCTTCTTTGTTTTGTAATCTTCCTGCGGTATCTATAATAAGTAAATTATATTTTTTCTCATTACTCATAGCTTTATCGATAGAATCATATACAACAGCAGCGGGATCAGCACCTTGTTTTTGTTTTATAATTTCTATATTTAATTTATCTGCCCAATGAGTAAGTTGCTCTATCGCAGCAGCTCTAAAAGTATCTGCAGCAGCAATTATTGGTGAAAATCCTCTATTTTTATAAAAATTTGCAATTTTAGAAATAGCCGTGGTTTTACCAACCCCATTGACTCCTACAATATTTAATATATTTAATTTACTATTTTCAAAAGTAAATTTTTGAACTAATAGATATTCTTTTAATATATCTTTAATTTTAATGCTTCTTTCATCCTTAGTAAATTTTTTAAGTTTCTCTATTATTTCTTTTGTTAAACTGTATTCAAAATCAGACAATAAGAGATTTTTTTCAAAGAGGTTAATATCCTCATTTTTAGAAAATAGTTCTTTTAACCTTGAAAATAGATTCACTTTTTCCTCTTTAACTTGTTTTTCAACTTCGAATTTATCTTAGATTATTATTTTTTCAATAAAAAAAGGCTATCCCCGTTTTAGGGATAGCCTTTTTTTATTGATTACAAATTATTTTTTGGGTTGATCAGTAGCTGATTCTGTAGCCATCTTCTGTTGTTCTTCCCATCTTAATAACTGGATAATACCAACTCTTGCTGCTTCTGCTCTCTTTTTAGCTTCTCTTCTATCGGAAAGGATATGCCAAACAGCTTCATCATCAATTTCCTGTTCCATCTTGAGGATTGCTAGATCATAAATCATTTCTATTGATTTAATATAAATTACGAAGTCACCACCAATCTGATCTCCATGTCTATAAATAATGAATGAATCAAGTTTAATATATGGTTCTTCAACAGGATATAGAGGATATTTTTTAAGCATTCTTTTTCTTACATCAGAGATATAATTTGGATTATCTATTGTAATAGTTATGAAACCTGTAAAATCAAGATAACCCACAAAGAAATCAATTATTTCATCATTCTGGTTTTTAAGTCTTATTGTAAGAGAATGTGGGAAATTTAAACCTCTAACAGTAACCATAATGTTTTTGATTGCACCAACATTTCTTAGAACACCTTTTCCAATGTATTTATTACCTATAGTGTCATTAGCATCAGCAGGTTCATAAGAAGGGATTTCATAAGGAGGTATTATCTTAGCCCAAGAATTATACTTTTCTGTTGGGAAATGAATTCTAGCACCTAAAACTATTTGACCAGCGTATTGACCTCTGTCAACTTTTACGGTTTTAACGATTGAAAGAGAAAGGTTTTCAATAGTTCTAGATGAAGGGGATAATACTACTTCCCAGTTTTTAGGCTCGAGACTGATAAGTAAATTTTTTCTTTCCTCTTCTGTTTTTACAGATTGAAATACATTTGGACCTGCAATCTTAACGATATCTAATTCAGTGTTGGCTAGGTTGTTAAAGTCAATAAGAATATTTCTTTCTGCAAGAACAGGAGTTGCGAATAGAAAAATAAGGAATATTGAAAAAATTAAATTCCATCGTTTCATTTTTCAGCTCCTTTTTGTTTAATCATAATATCGGAAATCCCCACCCTAAAAATTAAACATTTTTGCATGTATTATTTATAAAACATATATTATTTTTTTCAAATATTTGATTTTATCTTTTTTTCAATCTAAAAGATCATAAGAATAAATCTTAATTTTATTGTATATGAAAAATTCAACTCTTTTAATCTTTTTAAATAATCTATTGTTTTTTAATGAATAGATCGTAACTTCTGAAATTCTCTTTTTTATTTCTTCTGAATAACTTTGAAATATACTGCTACAATCATTAGATAAAATGATTTTGCAAACATTATCTATATAATAAACATTATCAATATCAAGTTGTTGAAAATAGTCCTTCTTGAATTTCTTTACATCTATAGGACCTGAAAAATAAAATCTTACAAGTTCTAATCTATCATATTTAGAAGGTAATATTTGTCTTTCCGATTTTATGGATAAATCTGATGTTAAATAAAAAAACTTGGCTTTTTCATTACTAAAACTTTTAGCTAAGAAAGCGAAAAAAAGAAAGAGTATAATAATTAAAAGAGTAAAATAAAAAAACTTATTGTATCTTTTTAAATCCTTCACTTATAGTATACTCCTTTATAAATTGTTCTATACCTAAACTTATTGAATATCCAAGTAAGTTTATGTAATTATCTGAAAGCATTATTTTTACATCATTTGGATTAGTTATATATCCCATCTCAATTAATATTGCAGGCATTTCAGAATATGCAAGCACATAAAATGGAGCCCCTTTTACAAAAGAAGCATTTATATCTTTTACATTGTTTTTAATATTATTAAAACAGTAAGTAGCAAGTTTTGATGATTCAAATATCAATTGTTCATTTAATAATCTATTTATTATATTATTTAACAACGATTCTCCAACTTCTTTGTTTTCATATTTGACTAGATCTTTTATTTTTTCATCGATAATATCATAATCTAAATAATAAACCTCAATTCCACTTTTTTTACTTGAATATGGATTGGCATTAGCATGCAAGGAAATAAAAATTCCAGTTTTGGTTTCAGAAAGATTTTTGTTCGCCAATTTAACTCTTTCTTCTAATGTGAGTTTTATATCTTTTTCTCTTGTAAGATAGATAGAAAGATAAGGAAATTTTGAATTTAATATGTTTTTAAGTTTTAGTGCAACTTTTAAGTTTATGTCCTTTTCATAAACATTAGAACCAACGGCTCCAGGATCTTCACCCCCATGTCCTGCGTCTATAACTATAAAAGATATGACTTTAAAATCAACCATTTTTGCTTGAGCATAAGAGTAAAATGTCTCTTTTTCTTTCTGTATAGGAGTTGAGTTATCCTGCTCATTTTTTTTATCTTCTTGATTTTTCTTCTCTTCATCTGTTTTATCAGTCTGAATATCTTTTTTCTCTTCATTATTATCTTTATTATCATTATCCTTTTTATCTGTTTTATTTTCTTCTTTTACTATCTCCTCTTCCTTTTTTTCTTGATCTTTTTTTAATTCATTATCATTTTTTTCTAAATTTTTTTTATATTCCAAATACCAATCATCATAAATTTGTTTATTTTTAATTGGGATAAAAAATACATTATAGAGAGAGTATATAAGCTGCTGCGGAATAATTAATTTACCATTAATAGGAACTATTTTTTTTGATACATTTATGACATTATATTTATAAAAACATATTCCAGAACTATCAAATGTTAGAATTTCATTTGTACCTTTTTTACTAAAAGAGTAAGTGTCTATTATATGATCATAAGAAATTGAAATTCCGAAATCTTCATAAAGAGTTGTATTAAAAAATGTTAGATTAATTGAAGCAGATAAATAGACTGAAAAAAGTAAGAAGATAATTAGAAAAAAGGAAGAATAAAATAAAAAAAATGAGGTAAAAGATATTTTTCTGGAAAATTTAAGATCTTTGTTTTTTGATAGCATATATCTCACATATATCTCCAAAAGCAAGTATATTAATGATTTTTTCAAACATTTTTTTACCAATTATTTTTACAAAAAATAAAGATATCTTATTGAATCTTTTATAATGAATATTTGGAATAGTTATTTTATAAGTGATAAAACCAATTTTTTTCAAAAATTTCTTAAAACTATATGGATTAAAATCATAGAAATGATCCTCTGGTCTTGTTTTGAAATAGTTATTTCTATTCTTTTTAAAATAAAACATAGGACCAAACTGAGAAGGAAAAGATATAGATAATATACCATCTTGTTTCAAAAGTTCATATGCCTTTTTTAATATAAATTCGATATTCTTTATATGTTCAATACAGAACCAGAAAGTTATAAGATCAAATGAATTTTTTAGTTTATCATCTAATTTATCTATAGAATTATAAGCATTATAACCTTTATTTTCACAGAAACTTAAAGCATAGCTATTTGTCTCAATTATATAACCCTCAAGTTTTTTATTTACTTTAAGCAATTCATCTTTTAAGTCATCGAGGAAAAATCCTAATGCTCCTCCAAAGTCAATAGCCTTTATTCTTTCTTCATTTGCATTTTTTAATAAAGGCAAAATGCTCATTATTCTTCTTTTATTTAATTTTTTTATGTTTTCTCTATCATCAAAATATGTTTTACCATATACGCTTTTATATTCATCTACATAGTATTTTTCTTTAGTATCCTCATTCATTTTTTCATATCTAATGTTTTCTTTTATTATTGTTTTACATTTTGTACAGATAAGAAGATGGTATCTTTCTTCCATCCATATGATTTTCTTTTTTTTACCTCCGCAAATAGTGCAATTATTATTAATATTATTATTATTTTCTATTATAAATTTTAATGTTTCACCAAACAACTCTTTAATCAATTTTTTATCTGAAATTTTATTATTACCTAGTTGGTTGGCAATTAATTTGTTATCCATAGTATTATTTTCTTTTTCACTATTTAATTGTTCTTGAATTTTAGAATTATCTATTTCTTTTAATAAATTTGTTAATAATATTATAAATTTTTTAGAATCAATTTTTCCATTTCTTGATACATGAAAGGATTTGAAATATTTGTTTGCAAGTTTTTCATGATATTTTGTTGGAGAAACAATTATAAATCTTTTTTTTAATTTGATTGATTCAAATAAAAATAAACCAAAATGGGTTATTACAATTTTAGCATTTAGCACTAATTTCTTAAAATAATCACTTCCAGTATTTATAATATCAAAATTAGCAAATATAGAATTTTGTTTTTGATTTTTGATTTTTTGATATTTCTTTTCTGGTAGAATAAATAGAACAGATTCATTAGAAATAAAATTTTTTTTATTATTTAATACTTTGGCGACTTTAGATGAAAGATCATAGGGATCAAGATTTCCAAAACATATTAAAATATCGTAAGATTTTGTTTTGTTAAGGTAATCATCAATATTTTTATCCTCAATATCAAAATCGTTTAAAATTAAATAAGGGAAAGTTCTAATATTACCCTGATCTTTTATCGATGGAAGACTATTATAATATAGCCTATATCCTCTGTATATTTTAGGAAGGAAATAATCATCAAAAGAAATGACTTTTGAGTTTCCTAAAAAATTATCTATTTTTTCATTGGAATCTCTAAAATCTTTAATGATAATTTGATAAGCACTTAAGTCATTTTTAAAAATATCATTTTTCTTTTCAATTTTGAAAATATCAGAGTTATATCCAAGTTCTGTAAGTATATCTTTGACTATTTTTTGTCTTTCCAGATGACCGGAACCAAATTTCTTACCGAAACCTGCTATTTGAATTATTTTCATATTATTATTTTCATATTATTTTTTCTTAATTTATCTATAAGGATTTTATTGTTTTAATGAATAGTCTTAATATATTAATCTTATCGGTATTAATCTTTATAATTTTTCTGAATCTCATTTATATTGATTTCTAAATCGCTTTTATTATTTAAATAGATTCTTTCTATATCATCAAAATCTATTAAATATTGAGGTTTAGTATTTTCATCGAAATACTTTAATATATTTTGAGCGACAATGTAATCTTTTTCTGTATCGATTGTTAATCTTAAATTTGAAATCGATTCAAAATTATCAAATGGTTTTTTTAGTATAAAAAATTTATCTGTATTTTCATATATGTAAGGAGTTACATGTTCAAAGTGATATGATTTATTTGCCTTTTGGTAACTTTCCCAAAATGCTTCCTTTTTTACAAATTCTGTTTGTGTCCCCAAAGGTAATTTATCCCTTACAAAATAATCTGGTAATTTTTGATTATTTTCAAAAAGATTTTCAAGAATTTCTATATTCTCTTTTATTACTTTTAATGACACAAAAGGATTATCTGATGTGGCTCTTATAAGATAATCTGAATCATATTTTTCAAAAATTTTAGCGAACCTTTCAAGAACATTTTCTTCACTGCCACCTTCGAGCTTAAAACCTTGAATGAGAAAATTTCTGAAAAATTCAACTTCCTTTGAAGGAACTGCCAGGATAAAGTATTCTATAAAAGAGTTTAGGGTTATCAATCTTTTCTGTAAAAATTTTACAATCTCATCTTCACCAAGTTTTTTTAATACTTTTTCTTTAAATCTTGTTGATTTTAATCTTGCCTGTAAAATTAATGTAAATTTTAATTTATTCATTAGAAGAAATAGGTGTAAAACTCATTACATTTATAACATAGATCAATGTAAGAATTTTCACAATGGTTCTTATAAATTATTTTCATCGAGTTTATTATTTTTATAATATCATCTTCTATAGTTAAATTTAAAATCTTCCCATTAAAGTCAGAATAGCATAAAGCAATTTTTCCATCAGAAAGTATGAAGATCTCCCGTCTAAGATGATAACAAGGAAATCTTTCAACAGGCGTTAAGTCTGCAACTTCAAGATTTTCTAGTTTCATTGAATAAGAGTTATATTTTCTAAAAATGATATTTTTCTCAAATTTTTGGAAATTGGAATAAAATGGTTCTATTTCTTCATCATTTTGAGGCATTCTTAAATAAGATATAAAAACATTATCAGGATATTTTTCTAAAAGATTTGATAAAGTTTTTATAAGTATCGATAAAATCATCTTTTTACCTAGACTTTTATAGGTCTGTTCGTTTATTGCATCAAGACTGACTATTAAATAAATATTTTCTTTATTTTCAAATTTATCAAAGAAATCATCATTTAAAAAAGAACCATTAGTCTCAATATAAACTTTATTATTCTTAGACAAATATTCTATTATTTGATTAAAATCGCTATGAAAAAAAGGTTCTCCAAAACCTCCTATTATGAACCTTGCATCATTAAAAAAGATTTTATTTTTTTCTATAAAGGAAAATAATCTTTCCTTATCTAAAAATTGTGAATCTCTTTCTAATCCTTTTGGATAAGGACAATGAATACATGAAAAATTGCATTTGCTTGAAAGCTCAATAATATATGTTTTAGGAATAGTATAAAGATTCTCAAGATTCCTTAAAATATTTTGTAAATCTTCCCATTCGATATTTAATAAATTTTCAAATTCAGATATTTTAAAAAATTCTAGTTTTGCGATTAAATCTAATTTTTTTTCATCATTATTTTTTTTATTTAAAATTCTTGAATTAAAAATCGAATAAATCAAAGGTAATGAAGAAAAATCTGAAATAGAAAGTGAAATACGATATGGAAGGTAATAATCAAAACCTTCTATCAAATCAATATCAAAAAGACTTATATTTTTTAAAAGAATATCAAAAATAATATTTTGACGGTAACAATCCTTAGAATTTGACAATTTTATTAACTCATCTATTATCGAATTTTTAAAAACTTCTCCAACTACTCCTTCTGGAAAATTTTCTCCATAATAATAATCCACAAGATATTTTTCAGCCTCTTCTATGATATGACTATTTTTTGAGATGGAAAATAACGGATATGAAGCTGATAAAACCAAAGTAAAATTATTCTGATTTTTCAAATCTTTCTCAGTTAACATTTTTTCGTATGATTCAAGAAAGGATTTTATACTTCCATCATACTGGATTAAATTTTCATTATAAAAAAATTCTTCTATAATTTTTTTGTTTTTTTGTTCTATGACTATAAAAGGATTAAGTTTTGATTTGTCCAGAAAAGCATCGATTTTCTTTTTCAAAAAAGATAGATAATTATGAATTTCATCGAATTTATAAATATTGAATAATGCTGGTTCAAAAATCAAAACTAAATTATTATTCATTTGATTACCTATTCTTAATCTTTTAAAAACTATACTACCTTAAAGCTAACTTCTTTTATATCATCCGAGCCAAATGATAAAATATCATTTTTGTTTATCGGACCAACCCCTTCACAAGTTCCAGTTAAAATAATATCTCCAACAGTTAAAGTAAAATGCTTTGAAATAAATGATACAAGTTTTGGGATATTAAATATCATAAAGGAAGCATCCGATTTTTGAACAATATTACCATTTTTTTTCAAATAAAATGGTTTTTTAAGTAAATCTTCTAAATTCTTGAAAGGATAAATTGGTGTGATTGGACAGCTTGTATCAAAACCTTTAGAAATTAACCATGGACCACCATTTTTTTTTGCTTCTGTTTGCAAATCCCTACATGTTAAATCAAGAGCTATTGCATAACCACCAATAATTTTTGATACTTCTTTTTCATCGATATTTTTGCATTCTTTGCAAATATAGATAGCGATTTCAACTTCATGATGAATCAATTCTGAAAATTCTGGATATATTATATCTTCTCCTTCTTCTATTATAGCGAATGGAGGTTTTGAGAAGATCAATGGCTTTCCAATATTAATTGATTTCAATTCTTCAATATGCTTAACATAGTTTTGTCCCACACAATATATTGTTGATACAGGAAGTAAGCGTCCATCAAAACCATGAATGCATTTTTTTAAGAAAGACTCTAGTTTAATCTCAAAAAAAGGTATGTTGGTATTTGAAGAATTTTTCATAAGTTTTTCCTGCTTTTTATATAAATTTTAAGTATGATTATTATATAATCTTTAAGTAAGTTTGTTATATAAGTTTTAAGTATGCTCTTCTTCTTTTATGCTGTCGTGCCTCAAAATATTTCCAATGCCCTTGAACTTTTTCATTTACTTCAAGCTCAGGGTTAGATTCTGCAGAGATAATACCTGCTTCCATTGCGGATCTGGTTAATTCTGTCATCATGAGTGCATCAACACCTTTACCCTGATATTCAGGTAAAACAGCACCCAATAATAGATCGAGGTATTTAGGTTTCTTTAGTGCTAGAAGAAGATGAATAAAACCAAATGGGAATAGTTTTCCTTTGGCTTTTTGTAATGCTCTGTTCAAGGAAGGTATTCCTACAACCATACCAACAATTTTATCATCTTTGTTAAATACTAGTTTTACAAATTTCGGAGATAGAAATGAAAAGTAAGATTTTATATAATATTGGATTTGTTTTTCAGTTAACTCTGTAACACCATATAAATTTTTATATGCTTTTTCAATGACTTCAAACACTTCTCTTCCATATTTATTTACAACTTGAGAGATATTGGTGAACTCTTTGACATGAAGTTGAAATCTTTCTTTAACTATTCTTGAAAGTTTTTCGGCTTTTTCTGGGATAGAATTTGGAACTTTAATCTCAAATTCAACCCAATCGGCATCTTTTTTCAATCCTAATTTTTCATAGTAATCAACATAATATGGATAGTTATAAAGAGTAGCCATTGTATTTAATTCGTTGAAACCTTCAATTAAAAGACCCTCATAATCAAGATCTGAAAATCCAAGTGGTCCATTTAAACCAACCATCCCTTTTGATTTTGCCCATTTTGTAACTTCATCAAAAAGAGCTTTTGCAACATCGAAATCTTCTATAAAATCAAACCATCCAAATCTTGCATACTTATTTCCCCATTTCTTTATGTAGTTATGTTGAATTATGCCAGCAATTCTACCGACCATCTTATTGTTTATCCATGCTGTATAATATACAGCTTCGCATACTTCAAATGCTGGATTGATATCTTTTCTTAAGGTATTTAATTCATCTGAAAAAAGAGGTGGAACCCAATATTTATTATCCTTGTATAGGTCAAATTCAAACTGAATAAATTGTTTCAGTTCTTTTATGGTTTTTACTTCTCTAATTTCGATTCTCTTTTCTTCCATCTTGACACCTTTAATTTATTTTTTTTCTAATTTCAAATTCGATCTATGAATCTAGTATAAGGGTTTATTTTGACTTATAATTTTTCATTTTCTAATTTCAAAACCTTCTTTTTCCATAAGACTAACTATTTTTTTAATTATTCTTTGTTCATCTTCTGAATTAAGAGTTTTTTCAAAAGAGTTGACAGTAATGTTAAAGGCAATTGATTTTTTATCTGAAGGCAAATTTCCACCTTGAAAAATATCAAAAAGTTCAACTTTTCTAATATTTTCATCTGCACTTTTAATTAAATTAATTATCTGATTAACATAAGTCTTAATGGGGACAACAAAGGCAAGATCAAAACTAACATCTGGAAATTTTGAAATTTGAGAGAACTTTTTAGTATTACCTTTAAATTTGATGAATGTATCAAGGTAACAGCTAAAGATCGAAACTCTATTTCTTATATCAAAGAATTTTGCAACATCTGGATGAATTTCTCCAAATACTCCAATAATATTATTTTCATAGTATACTACGCCACTTTTATATGGATGTAAAAATGATGGAATATTGGAAGTTGAAATTGTAATCTCATCAATATTAAATAAATTACATATCGATAAAATTGTATCCCTTGCATCTATTATTGAGAGATTAAAATCTTTGTATACAAGAGCTCCAGCGATTTCAACAGGTTCAGATATCGCCCCATCTTCATCTTGAACAAATACATGTTCTACTTCATAGATTTTGAATTCGTCGAAGTATCTCAAGTTTGTTTTAACATTAGTCAGTATATTTGGAAGTAAAGTCTTGGTTAAATAGGGTTTCTCTGAATTTAGAGGATTTTTTATCTGCACAAAAGGAGGTTTAAATCCAAATAAATTATTCATTTCAATAGTGGTAAATGGATAATTTAGTACCTCTGTGAAGTTAAGATTATTTGATAAAAATTCTTTTACTTTTCTTTTATAGTTTGGAAGTTCAATCTGAGGAGCAATATCAAGTTTTATACTTGGAGCTTCTGGTATAATATTGTCATATCCGTAAATTCTTCCTACTTCTTCAACTATATCTTCAGGTATTTTTATATCTTTTGTTGATCGAAATGTTGGCACTGTGATATTTAAAACACCATTTTCCAAAGTTAGATCAAATTCAAGTTTTTTTAAGATCTTAGCAATTGTCTCTTCCTCTACAATAGTTCCTAATCTTCTATTTATTAAATCAACTGGCATTATTATCTTATTTTTCTTTGGAGGTTTTTCAAATGCTATTTTTTTACCAAGAATTTTTATATCTTTATCTATTGAAGCCAAAGTGTAAGCAAATTTATTTATAGCCAAGTCAATAAAAGATGGGTCTAATGATTTTTCAAATCTATTTGATGCTTCTGTTCTAATACCTGCGGCTATTGAACTTTTTCTTATGAGTGAAGATTCAAAATTCGCTACTTCTAAAAGAATTTCATCGGTATTTTCATCTATTTCACTATTTTTAAGTCCCATAACACCCGCAAGTGCAATAGGTTCATCTTTACTATTGCAAATAAGCAAATTTTCTTTATTGCATATTCTTTCAATCTCATCTAAAGTCACAACCCTTTCATCTTCATTTGCTCTTCTTATCTTGATAGAAGGTTTTCTTATTTTATTTAAATCAAAAGCATGACAGGGTTCACCCAAATCAAACATTATATAATTTGTTAAATCGACTAAAAGTGATATAGATCTTTGATTTACCTTGTAAAGTTTTCTCTTTAACCATAAAGGAGATTCTTTTTGAGTAATATTTTTTATATGTAATACTCCATACATTGGAGTATCTTCGAAAGATTCAACATCTATTTCAAGATCATCATTTTCTTCTATTTCAATATTTTTAGGAAGATATTGTCTTAATGGTTTATCATATATGGCTGCTACTTCTCTAGCAATCCCATAATGTCCCCATAAATCTGGTCTATGAGAAATACTTGAATTATCTATAAAAAATATGACATCATCTAAGTTTAATGCGATGGAAACTGGTATTCCAACTTCTGTTTTATCATCAAGGATCATTATACCGCTATGGTCATTACTAAATTTCAACTCATATGGTGAACAAAGCATTCCTTCAGATATAACACCTTTAAAATCAACAAAATCTATCTTTTTTTGATTTATAGGGATTATTGCTCCCTGTAATGCTAATGGAACTATGGCTCCTACAAATATATTTTGAGCACCTGTAACTATGTTGTATTTCTTATCTTTAGTCGCACATGTAGCTATAAGAAGTTTATCTGCATTTGGATGCTTTTTTATATCAATTATTTTAGCAGTCACAATTGAATCATATAGCTTTTTTTCTAAAATTACTTCTTCGATCATTACGACTTTCTTAGTAAAGTTACTTGCAAATTCATAAGGATTATCGATTTTAATATCTACATATTCTTGAATCCAATTCAATGAAATATACATAGTTTTCCCTTAATTTTTGTTTTATATTTTTATTTTATCAAATAAAACTATTTTAATAAATTTTATAAGATTCAGAATGATTAAAATTGATAGAAAAATCTTAAATCACCAGATTCAAACCATCGAATATCATCAATAGCATATTTCATCATGACTAGTCTATTTAATCCGAGGCCAAAAGCGAAGGCAGACCATTTTTCTGGATCAATACCTCCTTCTTTCAATACTTCTGGATGACTTAAACCACAACCTACAAGCTCTACCCATCCGACATTTTTACAAACTGGGCATCCTTTACCATGACAGATAAGACACTCAAAATCAAGTTCAAAACCAGGTTCGACAAAAGGGAAATATCCTGGTCTTAGTCTTACCTTAACATCCGTTTCAAAAAGCTGCGACAACATTATTTTGGTGAAATAAGTAAGATTAGAAACCGAGATATCCTTATCGATCATTAATCCTTCAATCTGATAAAATGTGTTTTCATGAGAGGCATCAGTAGCTTCGTTTCTAAAAACTCTTCCAGGTGCTATCAATTTCAATGGAGCAGATAATTTTTGCATCATCCTAACTTCAATAGGTGATGTATGAGTTCGCAGTAGCAAACCATTTGTCATCCAGAAGGTATCCTGAAGATCTCTTGCAGGATGATTTTCTGGAATATTAAGTGCTGTAAAGTTATAATATTCATTTTCAAGTTGAGGACCATCGGCGATGGTAAATCCTAAAGATAAAAAAATATCTTGAATTTTATGAATAAAAGATGAAATTGGGCTTAAATGTCCAGAAAATAAAGGTCTTGTCTTAAAGAACTCTGAGGGTAAAGTTACATCTATCCATTCATTTTGTAATATTTTTTCAAATTCTTTTTTGTCAAGCTGTTGTTCTATATCTTCGATCTTTTCTTCAATATTCCTTTCTAAAGATTGAATTAATTGTCCAGCAATCTTTTTTTCTTCTAAAGGTAAATCTTTCAAAATTTTATAAAGTTCGGCGATCTCTCCTTTTTTACCTAAAAATTGAACTTTAACTTTATTAATCATTTCCTTAGAATCAATATCATTTACTATTAAATTAAAGGAATTTTCAATTTGATTAATTTTTGATTTTAAATTTTCAAGCATCTTTATAAAATCCTAATAAACTATTTTTAGCAAGGTATAACAAAAAAAAATATTTGCAATTATTAAATAATAGTCAATATTTTGATTACAAAAAGAAATGTTCTATTATTTATAAGAAGAAAATAACGAAAAAATTAAAATAACCGAAATGATTTAAGTAGATAATAAAAATGGATTAACCAAGTAAAATGACGAAAAAAAATGTCAAAAATCTTTTTATAAATATTGTTCTTTTACTTATAATAGTATTAACTGCTATTATTTTATTTTCGTATAATTTGAAATCGCAAAATTTAAAGATAAAATATTTTGAGGTATGGAATAAATATACTCTTCTTCAATTTTACAATGAAATTCCAAAAGAAAACTTAAAATCTTTTAACTTTTATTATATTGTAACCTATGATTTTAAAGGAAGAGTACTAAAGTTCGAATACCTAGTTAATGGCATCATCGAATTTAATGGGGAAGTGGCTTTTTTTGATGATAATCATGCCACAATAACCCTTAAAAAATTAGAAACACAACTAATGTCTACTCAACCTGTTTTAGTCCCTTATGCGATGTATGAGATAGTCGTAAATGATGGATTAATCACTTCTTATATACTATATAAGGTTTCTCCAAATCTTGAAAAACCTGTAAAAATTGGTGATGCAAGATTTACATATAAAGATGGTCAAATAATTGTTGAAAATCTTTTTAATGACAAAGTAATAATGAGAATTGAGATAAAACAAGATCTTCAAAATATTTACGAAATAGCTTTTTTTAATGACAAAAATCTGCTTACAGAGAAAAGAATTTTTGTTAATAATAGGTTATATCAAAGAATAGTTTATAAATATGATAATACTGGAAAGCTAATTCAGATCATCACATATGATGCAACTGGGCAGATTGTCTCTATCGAAAATAAATAAAATAAAAAAAAAAGTAGATAAGAAAATAAAATTATAAAAAGAAAATAGAATTAGAAAGAAAAAATCAAAAATAATCAAAATATAGAAGAATAAAGAGAAACTGAGAAAAAGAATAGAAGAAAGAAAAAATGATTGAAAGTTTTTTAACAAGAAGAGCAAAAAATAAAGAATCCTTTGATCAAATTACTTCTATATCATTTGAAGTAAGCCAATATAAAAACAAAAACCCAAATTCTAATATTATTAATGGCACAATTGGAATGTTTTATGATGAAGATGAAGCCCCTTTTGTTTTTCAACCAATAAAAGATATTTACAATTCATTTTTATTGCATGATATTTCTACTTATGGATTTTTATATCCAACACAAGATTTTTCAAATGCAGTTTTCAACCTTTTAGGATTAACAGAAGAATATAAAAAAAATAGTTACTGTTTTCCATGCGCTGGTGGATTAAACGCCATTCATCATTTTGCCCATAATTTTATTGATGAAGAAACTTCGGTTTTTGCATTAAATCCATTTTGGGGTCCATATGAGAATATTCTAGAAGAAATTGGTTATAAAATTCAACCTATAAATATAATTCCTAAATCAGATTTTTATATAGATGAAGATTTGTTTTTTGAGGCAATAAAAAAGACAGATAAAGAAAAAGTAATAATCCTAATAAATATTCCTTGTCAAAATCCAACAGGGTATACACCTAATTTAGATGAAATTAAGTATATAAAAAACTCTATTTTAAAACTTATCTCTCTTGGGAAAAAAATATTAATTTTTTTTGATCTTGTATATATTCACTATTCAAAATTAAATATAAATGATCTATTTGAAATTTTTTCAGATTTGCCTTTTTTTTATAATTTTTCTTCTTCCAAAACACTTTCTCTATATGGTTTTAGAACGGGAGCTATCTGTCTTTATTCGAAAGATTCTACTGATAAAGAGATTTTTATTGAAAAGATGGCTTTTTCCGCAAGAGCTTCAACTGGTTCAATAAATAACATTGGCTATAAGATAATTGAAAAATTTGCGAATCAAAATTTAGTTTCAGAGTTGAAAGATTGCTGGTATTATATCATAAACACTTTAAGTATCAGATCCAAAAAATTATTAAATATTTTTCAAATGTATGGTTTTGATAATTATAGGTATGATGAAGGATTCTTTATCTCTTTTTTCCATAATGAATTTGAAATTAAAAAATTATATGAATTATTGAAAGAAAATGGAATATTTTTCGTTCCTCAACCTGATTCTATAAGAGTCGCAATATCATCAATACCGTTAAATAAAATTGATGAATTTGAATCTAGGATAAAGAATTTATTCAATAAAAAAAATAATTAAAATTACTTAAATCATTTTACATGAGTTAAAAAACTTAAAAAATTTAAACTGACTAAAAAAAATATTATTTATAATAAAAAAATGGCTGTCTTGATCTTTCAAGACAGCCATTTTTTTATTAATAATTTAATTTATTAGAAATGACTAACTATTTTAGCATACTACTATCTTACATAATTTAATAAACCACCGGCTTTTAAGATATTAATAAATCTTCCAGAAGTATCTACTTTGAGCTTATATGTAATATTTTTTGTCTTGTTTACTGCTGTAACATAACCAGTATCGAGTTCTTTTTTAATATTTGGCATTTCGAGTTCATCGCCTTGTGCAATTGTATCATAATCAGATGGGTTATCGAAAACTAAAGGGATGATTCCAAAATTAATTAAGTTAGCCTTATGAATTCTGGCAAATTTTTTAGCGATAACTGCCTTGATTCCCAGATACATTGGAGCTAAAGCAGCATGTTCTCTTGAAGATCCTTGTCCATAGTTATCTCCACCAACAATAAAACCAATACCTTCTTCTTTTGCTCTTTTATAAAATTCTGGATCGACCCTTTCAAAAACATATTTGGAGATTTCTGGTACATTTGATCTTAATGGTAAAATCTTAGCACCAGCTGGCATGATATCATCTGTTGTAATATTATCTCCTGTTTTAAGTAGAACTTTTGCTTTCAATGATTCAGGTAAAGCAGTATTTGAAGGACATGGTTTGATATTTGGTCCTCGAACTATTTCAATATTTTTCCTTTCCTCATCTGAAAGAGGTTTAATTATCAAATTTTCTGTAACTGTATATTTTTCTGGAAGATTGTAAAATTTCACATCTTTTGCTTTTCTTGGATCTGAAATTTTCCCCATAATAGCTGAATATGCTGCGACTTCTGGGGAAACAAGATAAACTTCGGCATCCTCTGTTCCAGATCTTCCTTTGAAATTTCTGTTGAATGTTCTTAATGTTCTACCTTTAGAATTTGGGGCGAAACCCATACCTATACATGGACCACAAGCCGATTCTAATAGTCTAAATCCAGCGTTTGATATTTTTTCTAAAGCTCCAAGTTTTATTGCGTCAAGAATGACATTTTTAGAACCAGGTGCCAATGCTGCTTCAACATTTTCAGCAACGGTCTTTCCATCGACAATAGAAGCGACCGCTAAAATATCTTTTAATGATGAGTTAGTACATGAGCCAATTGCAACTTGATCTATTGGTAAACCTTCGATTTCACTAATCTTAACAACCTGATCTGGCATGTGAGGTTTTGCCACCATTGGTTCAAGAGTTGACAAATCAATCTCTATCTCTTCATCATAAGTAGCATCGCTGTCTGCATCCATTTGTACAAAATCATTTTCTCTTCCTTGAGCTATTAAAAACTGTTTTGTGATTTCATCAGATGGGAAGATAGAACATGTAGCTCCAAGTTCTGCCCCCATGTTGGTTATGGTAGCTCTTTCAGGAACTGTCAATGTTTTTACACCATCACCAGTAAATTCAAAAATTTTATTTACTCCACCTTTAACTGTTAATCTTCTTAAAAGTTCAAGAATTATGTCTTTTGCACTGACAAATGGTTGAAGTTTTCCAGTAAGTATAACTTTAACAATTGAAGGCATTTCAAGATAAAATGCACCACCAGCCATTGCTACTGCAACATCAAGGCCACCTGCACCAATCGCAATCATTCCCATACCACCTGCGGTTGGAGTATGAGAATCCGAACCTAAAAGTGTTTTCCCTGGTTTTGCAAATCTTTCAAGATGTACTTGATGGCAGATACCATTGCCTGGTCTTGAAAAATGAATACCATATTTTTTAGCTACAGACATTAAATATTGATGGTCATCCGCATTCATAAAATCAGTCTGTAATGTATTATGATCAATATAGGAAACAGATAATTCTGTTCTAATTTTATCGATACCTATGGATTCAAACTGAAGATATGCCATAGTGCCTGTAGCATCCTGAGTCAATGTTTGATCGATTTTTATGGCAATTTCTTTCCCTTTAATAAGTTCTCCTTCAACAAGATGAGCTTTTAATATCTTTCTTGCTAAAGATTCGCCCATTTTTCCCCCTAATATTCATCGATATTTTATAAATTCATAAATAAGTAATTTGTCAACTTTGTAATACTATTGAAATTTAAAATATTAAATATATAATTTTCATGGTTTTGAGGAAAAGTAGTTATGGAATTAAAAATTACTTCTATGGAAGCCAAGTTGATTAAAAAATGGTTTGAGCAGGAAACTGTGGGACATTTTGGTGATGGAGATTTTACTATAGGTGAGGAGCAATCTATACTTGATAAAATCAAAATAGACCCACAATCAGATATAGATTATGTTGTATGTAATTTTAATCTTACCGAACTTGAAATCTTAAATATATGGTCAGCAAGAGCTTTTGGAATTTATGAAGAAAAGGCATTAAAAGATAAGATAAAACTTGCACTGGAAGAGGAGAAAAATCAATTTTTAGCAAGATTAAAGGCAAGGAATCAACTTTAGCTATTAGGTAAAATCAAATAAAATCAAAAAAAATAACCAAGATTAGAATTCCTATTTTTAAAAATTTAATTTCAAAGAAAAATATCTACTGAATAACATTTGCAGAATTTTTAGGAATATTCAAAAAAGTAGGTTGATTTGTTATAATAGTTTGAATAGTTGGTGCAATTTTTTCGATATAAAGATAATTTATTACTTGTGGATATTGAGAAATTACCTGACCAACTATTGTCAGAGCTTGAGCATTTGCTGAGGCTGTTATTATTGTTGCCTTTTTTTGTGCTTCTGTGGCAATTAATAAAGCCTCAGCTTTCTGTTCTTCTATTTGCTTTTTTTCTATAGCTTCAACAAAATTATCTGAAAAAGATATTTTTCTCAATAATACAGAATCAATTAAAATATAATATTCTTTTAGTGAACTTTTTAACCTTTCTAGCATTTTATTTTGTATATTTATTCTTCCTGCTTCTGAATTATCTTGGGAAGAATAAATAGATATCGCGCTATACATCGCAAGAACATTTCTCACTTCGGTTCTTAAATATGGAATTATTATTTTTTCTAGATAATTTGGACCAATATCATTATGTAATTTCCATAGATTTGTTTCATCTATTTTGTATAAAATTGAAATATCTACTTTGACCTTTTGTCCATCTTTGGTAAGAGCCTCAATAGATTTTTCTTGATTAATCGTCTTTTCTACTTCATCCCCTTCTGCTGTATAAGATTGGATTTGAGTTTTATATATATACGCTTTTTCTAAAAATGGGATTAAAAAATTCATTCCGGTTTTAAGTATCCTTTTTTCTACTCCGATGATTCTATTGAATACTACTCCTGCTTCACCTGCTTGTAAAATTAATATTGGTTTTAAAAAATAAAAAAACGCAATAACTGCTATTAAAATAAAAACAAATATAATAATTAGTTTGTATTTTGTCTTCATTAATACCTCCAAACCGAGCCTTTTCAGTTCTTTTTACTCCATTTAATTTATTTTCGTATTTTATGGACTTAAAAATGACATTAATTTAATTATTGGACTTTAATCCGAAAAATAGAAAAAGGAATATTTTTAATGAAAATCTTAAATATAAATCAAAAAATCTATTTAATTTGCTTATTTTCTCTAATTTTTCTATTTGTTATTTTTAACTCAAATATTTTTGGTTTAGAGAAACTATGGATAAAAGATTTCTATGATCCATATAATCCAAAGACAGAAGCATCGATTTTATCTAGAATAAAAAATGGCTGGTATCCAGCAGGATTTAATTTTGATGGCCTTGATTTTTCTATGATTTGGATAAATAAAAGCATTGCAAATAAACTTGAAATACCAATAAGATTTAATATTAAAGATTTTATGATAGTAACTATCCCTGATTCAGAGGAAGGTTTAAATAAAATACTTCCTCAAAAATTACAAGGGAGATTTTTTCCAATATCTATTTCATATTATGCAGGTGATTTTTTTATTTTTGCCATTGAACCATTAGAAAAATATAAATTGGAATCTTATGTCATTTCACATTTTCATAAAAGTGAAGAAAACAAGATAGCTGTTAATATAAATGAATTGATAAAAAAAGGCTACTTCCCTTTAGGTTTTTCATTTTATTTAGATTACTATATATTTTTATCTATTAGGATCAAAGATATCAAACCTTCTGGTAATTTTTATTGGGGTATAGATTGGGTAGCAAACGAAAAGACAAATATAGATAAATATTATAATTCGCTTTTTAATAACTTTTTTTATCCATCAGATTTTTCAGAAGACACAGAAAGGATGGGAGTACTAGTCTTACATAAATAATTTTATCTTTTATATTTATCTTCAACTCTTATTATATCATCCTCAGATAAAGTTTTACCCATTTGAACTTCTAAAAAGATGATATCAAAATCCATAGAAGCAATAATTTGATGTTTTACATTTTTTGGAATATAAAACTGCATCCCTTTTTCTGCTATAGATCTTTTATCTTCAATGATAATTTCCCCTTTCCCTTCGATTATCGTCCAATATTCTTCTCTATAGTGATGAAGTTGAAGTGAAATTTGTTCTCCTTTATTTACTTTAATAATCTTTACTTTAAATTCATTTTCCTTTTCATATAGATTTTTATAATATCCCCAGGGTTTTAGTACTGTTTTATGAAATTTAACAATATTTCTTCTTGCTATATCTTTTTCAATCCAGTTATAAAAATTTTCAACCTGATTTGATTTACCTTTTTTAACAATTAATAAAACATCTTCAGTATCTATTACTTTACAATCATCATAACCTATTATACCATAAATTTTGTCCGCTAAGCCTATAATTTTATTTTCACTTGTTTTATTTACATCACTTTTATCTTCTTCTATTTTGTATTCACCTATTTTGTTTTTTCCTATATTGTCTTTTTCAATTTTGTTTTTTCCTTCAGATATATTTTTCTTTTCAGAATATTCAAAAAAGGGATGTTTTTTCATCTTCGTTGGGATTCCAAAATCAGAGGAAAAAGTAGAAGGTATTTTATTTGTTAATGAATCAATATTCCCAAGATCATCCCAATCAAATTCTCCTTTTATTACTTTAAGTTTATCCGTTTTTTCTATTACGGCATAGTCTATTGAAATAGATGGGAATTTTTCATAAATCTTCTCAATTTCAGTGTCCGGGGAAAAAAAATCTTCTATTTTTTTATTTTTTAGATCAATTTTTTTGTGAATTTCTTCTCCAACTTCATAAATCTCTCTGCAAAACTTTTGAATTTCTTGTTGCATAACCTTCTTTTTAAAAATAAATATACCACTATTATATAAAAATCTTTTTGATTCAAAATACTTTTTTGCAAGCTCAAAACTTGGTTTTTCTTTGAAAGAAATGACATTGTTATTTTCATATTCAATATAGCCAAATCTTGTCTCTATAGTTTTAGGTTCTATTCCTATTAAAACTATTGAGTCATCGACGAAATCTAATGCTTTTTTTATACAATTCTGAAATGAATATAGATCTTCTATCAAATGATCAACAGGGAATACACCACAAATCTCTTCATCTTCGAAAAATTGAAGTGCATATTCAATTGAAGCTGCTGTATTTTTGGAAATTGGCTCGAAAATTGTCTTAAAACTTAAATTAAGATCTTTATTAAAATGATACAAAAAGCTATATGAATTTTTATTTGTTAAAATATAGATATCATCACTGCTATTAAATCGCTCTATCGTGTTCTGAAGTAAAGATTTCCCATTAAAAATAGGAATGTATTGTTTGGGATAATACTCCCTACTTAAAGGGAAAAGTCTTTTACCTTTTCCACCAGAAAGAAGTATCACTTTCATCTTATTAATATCCTCTTCATATATTGTTTATAATTTCATATATTATTTATAAATTTTTTTTACTAAAAATGCATTGGGCAATTTACCAATAATTCTATAGTCTATTGGAATTACTGATTTATCTGGGAAAAATTTAAGATAAATTATTTCAGTATTATTGTCCTTTAATTTTTGTATTTCTGTCTCATCTATAATTAGATTGGTATTTATATTTATAAATCTTTTTATGCAATTCAATATCTGTTTTTGTCTGTAAGGGTCTTGCTCAACATAAATATTATCTAAAGAAAAAACATATCTTACATTTGAATTATTCAATATTCTAGAAACTTCTTTTTTATAACTGTTTTGATTCCCATCTATTTTAAGTATCTTTCTTATAAAATCATAGTCAAAAAGCGAATGAAATCTTGGTAAATCAGATTTTCTGTTAAAATCAATAAAATTTATATATAAATTTGGATCATTTTGAATATTTTTCATTTGAAAAAGATCTTTTAAGACAAAGTATTTAATCTTTTCATAATAAATCAAAGAAGGAATTAGTCTTACTTTGTTTTCAATGTTAGGATATCTTTCTTGATAAAAATGGGAGACAGTAATATATGGTGCTATGATCAGGCAGATTAATATTAAAATAGATAAGATTATGGTTAAATTTGTTCTCTTATTTTTTAATTCAAAAATAATCTTATAGAAGCCAAATCCCAATATTATATAAGGAACAGCAAAGAAAATAACTGTATATCTATCTTCATGGACTTGAAGTGAAAGAAGATGAAAGAATAGAATTCCAACCATGAATAGAAGTAGATAGTTAATAGGATTAAGTCGACATTTAAAAAACTGTTTAAATGAAAAGTATTTAAAAGATATGAGGAAAGAATATATCGCAATAAAGAAGGATGCTAAAATTGGAATAAAACCAATAAAAAATAAACCATAAGCTCTATCTAAAAAATATTTATATTCAAAAAAATAATGACCTGTAAATCTTGAAATATCTAAAGTTATAATTAAAAAGGGATTTATTATCATCTTAAGTGTTTCTGGATGAAATTTTAATACACTTTCATGGTGAATATAACTATTTAATATAAAAAATTTTGCATTTTTATCAAAGATAAAAAAGGGAATCCAGATTAGAATAGAAATCAAAAGACCAAGGATCAAATAAGGGAAATTAACTTTTGGGATTCTTTTTTTTATGACAATCATCAAAAAAATTACTGGAATTGCGTATATAATAATCATATGGAAAAAAGGCATGACGGCAATTGTAATTATTAAACCAAAAATATTTTTTGATCTTTCTTTTATCAAAACATCAAATAAGTATCCAATTAGTAAAGTTGATAAGATAATTATAAAATGAGGGTTCCAATAGCTAACAGTATACTTGATTGACCATGGAAATACTGCAAATATTAGTGAAATCAATATAGATAAAAAAATGGGGTATTCTACAAGTTTTGATTCCTTTTTTATAGCATACTCTTCTCCAAGGCAGTTGTATGAGAAAATCTTTTTTGATAACCAAAAAACAAGGTATATTGATAAGGTTCCAAGAAACACCCAAAAATAATACAATGATTTAACTGTGTTAAAGAATTTAACCAATAGAAATGCAATTAAAGATAAGTATGGACCAGGAATATATGTAAAAAACCTTGGATGCCCATAGTATCTTAATTGTTGCCCCCATATGTAAGCTTCGAGTTCGTCAATTTTCGAGTAATGATTTGAACCAAATCCAACAATAACCGCATATAACCTTAATGTAAATCCAATCGCTAGGACAATTAAAAGAAAAACCTTATAATTTTGTTCAACTTTTATTGCAAAGTTCTCAATATTTTCCGATAGTTTTTTAAGAATAATTCTCATTCCTAGAACCTTTATTATATTCAATTCAATTTCAATTCAATTTATTTCAATTTAATATTTGTTTTTCATTTTCCAAAAGGAATCTTGCATATTCTAAATCCTCAAAATTTGTAATCTTAAAAAGATTTTTACTTCCTTGTACAATTTTTGTTTTAATTTTAGAATATTCATAAACTAAAGAAGTATCATCTGTAAATACTTTTTTTTCTTTTTCATTCATATACCTTTCATAACAATTTTTTAAAATATCAAATGAAAAAGCTTGAGGTGTTTGAATAAGGTAAGTAAAATTTCTATCTATGTAATTTTCTATATATTCATAACCATAACCTATAGTATCAGAAGCATTTATTGCACAGGTAATAGAAGGATATTTATATATTTCAGATAATATGCGATTTATTACTTGTTTCTCTATAAAAGGTCTTGCGACATCGTGAATTATACAGTGAGTTGTTTCTATTTTATTATTTTTTAAATATAATATAGCATTATAAACCGATTCACTTCTTGAATCCCCCCCACAAACATAGGTTATAATTTCATTATTTTCATTCATATTTTTTACTTTTTTTTCATAACCTTCTGGTAAAACTAATAAAATTTTTGAAAATCCATATTGATAAAAAAAATCAAGGCTATATCTATATATAGGTTTATCATTTAAAATATAAAATTGTTTAAGCTGGTTAATTTCTTTACTAAATCTGGTACTTTTCCCTGCAGCCATTAAAATGACTGCTATTTTGTCATAAAGATTTTTTGTCATAGTTTTTTTATCATTCTATTTCTTTAATTTTATTTACTATCGAAGTTGTTGATTTCCCTTCAAGATAGTCAATGGTTATAGTCTGTCCAGCATATTCTCTTCCCACAATTTCTTCTACCTTATAATCTGAACCTTTTACTAAAACATCTGGTTTTATAATCTCTATCAATTTTTCTGGAGTAGGTTCATCAAAAAGCACTATAAAATCAACAGATTCAATACTTGAGAGTATTTTTGTTCTATCCTGCTGATTTTGAATAGGTCTTTTCTCTCCTTTTATTTTTTTTATCGATGAATCAGTATTGACTCCAACAATCAAAACATTACCAAGTTCCTTTGCTTTTTCCAGATAAATAACATGACCTGCATGTAAAATATCAAAACATCCATTTGTAAAGACTATTTTCTTATTTTTCTTTCTTAAATCTTCAATTATAGCTTTAAGGTCATTTAAATTAACCAATTTACTTTTTTCTTTTTTTTCAATTATAGAGATAAATTCATCATATCTAATTGGTACGGTTCCAGCTTTTTGTATTACCACAGATGCAGCTTTATTTGCCACAAAAACTGATTCTTCAATATCATGACCTAAACTTAACATAAAAGTTATAACAGCTATTACGGTATCTCCAGCTCCGGTAACATCATAGACTTCAATCGGCTCAGCTGGAAAATGTACACAAGATTTGCCATTATATAAAGTTATTCCTTTTTCAGATCTTTTAGCACATATATTTTGTATTTTTAACTCTGAATAAATTTGATTTAATATTTTTTCGACTTCAGGATCTTCATTTTTTATTTCAAAACCAACATACTCTGACAGTTCTTTTAAATTTGGATTTATTAAATAAGAATTTTGATATTTTTTCCAATTGTTTTTTTTGGGATCTATAAATACTTTAATATTATTGCTATTAGCAATATCTATAATAAGTCTACATAGATTTTCTGTACACACTCCTTTTGCGTAGTCAGATATTATGATGCTGTTAATTTCATTTATTTTACTCTTTATATAGTCAATGATGGCAAGCTCTTCTCTATCTTCGAGAGGTTCAATCTTTTCTTCATCAATTCTAAGCATCTGTTGATGACTTGATATGATTCTAGTTTTTGTAATTGTCTTATAGTTTTTATTTTCAATTAAAAAATTATCTATTTTATTTTCTTCTAACAATCTTTTTATAATTTTACCATTTTCATCTTCACCTATTTTCCCTATTAAAATACAACCTGCATCTAAATTAACTAGATTTAATGCAACATAAGCAGCAGCACCAAGCGAAATAGACTCTTTCTCAAGAAGAACTACTGGTATTGGAGCCTCTGGAGAAATTCTATTTGCCTTACCATATAGATATCTATCAAGCATTATGTCACCTATTATACAGATCTTTTTTCTTTTATTTTCATCATTACTATTTTTATTCTTCTCTAGTGAATAATGTTTTTTCACCATAACAGCTTCCTTTTTATATAGTCAATTAATCCAGATGATTGTAGTTTTCAAATAATATTTGTCAATTTCAATTGAATTTTAATCGGAATATGTTATTTGTGAATCAGATTTATCATAAATTGTTTACAAGAATTTTTCTTAGATTTGCAAAATAGAGATGCTACTATTTTAATTCATTTAAAGGAAGTTTATGGAAATAATAAAAACAGATAAGATGTTTGAACCAGATTTATCGATCATAATGCCAGTATATAATGAAGAGAAGTATCTTCCTATTGCTTTAGAAAGCATGAAAAACCAAAAAACAGATTTGAAAGTAGAAATTATTATTATAGACGATAATTCAACAGATAAAACAGTCGATATAGCAAAAGAATATAACTGCACCATATATAAAAATGAAGAAAAACTGAATGTTTCAGATATGCGAAATCTTGGTTTTTCTTTAAGTCACGGAAAAACCATTTTGCATTCAGATGGAGATACTGCTTTTTCTGAAAATTACTTTGAAAAGATGGTAAAACCTATATTAAAAGGTGATTGCGATGCAACTTTATGTATGATGCTTTTCCCTTTAGAGGTTAAATATAATATCTTGCCAGAAAAATATTCCAAAAGTTATGCCTTCTTTTTAAAATTTCTCCCAAGTTTTTTTTGGCTAAAAAT
>JAAZOT010000042.1 GCA_012797605.1 Spirochaetales bacterium
GTGATCTGGTACCTTACACCTGTATCGTTTGAAACAAGTTCGCCTCCAGTGATGTAATAGTCACTATAGTTTCCATCCACAGCACTGACCGCAGGTAAGACACCACCTAACCCCATGGCAGCAACTAAGAGACACAGAAAGACTCTATACAGCTTTTCGATATTTTCACCTCCTCTCACAGCTAGATGAGATTGAGTCATTAATCGTGGTCGATCCACCTATGTCAATGTCCAAGAGCATTCCAAAAACAATAATTTCATCGTTTTCATTTTTTTCTTCCATTTAACCACCTGGCATCTAAAAATTTTAAGCAGGGATAGGGGAAAAGAGGGTGGAAATGGAAAACTTAGGGGGAAATTCCCCTATCCAAGCTTATTTAAATTTTATCCGTTTATCCAGTCATCTATCCATTCTTCATCTGGCAAATCATCAGGCACATCTTCAGGAAATTCGTCTTCATCCTCTGTGGGATCAACTTCCTCAACTTCACCTACTTCATCGTTTCCGGTGTCAATAGTGGAGTTTGATTCGTTTTGGTCGTCTCCAGTTTCTGGAGTTTCATTTCCAGTCTGATTCTGATCATCGGGGTTTAATTCATCGTCAAAATCATCTGAGAATCCATTATCATCACCTTGTTCTATATCAGATAAGTTTAGGTCCTCTTCTTCAGCTTCAGGATAGTCAAAAGGGTCTTCTTCGGTTTCATTGTCGCCAGTTTCATTGTTTTCAGTGGTTTCATTGTCATCAGGTGTCTGGTTTTGGATATCGTCGAAGAGTTCTGGGAATAGCCTTATCAAATCTGCTCTAACATCTTCAGGCAAGTCGTTCCAGTCTACAATTTCCCCACTGTCATCAACTAATATCAGTTCCCCGTTTTCACCTTGCTCGATGTTTATGCTTCCGCTTTCGGGAATTTCAGAAACTTGATCAGCAGCATTTACAACCGTACCGGACAGCTCTGAGGGGTTTCTGTAATGTCCAGAAATAGAAGTCAAGATCTTACCAGGTATTTTAACAAGGTACCAATATCCTCCAGATTGTGAGCCTGGGGCGTATGTAGATCCTTCAATTGTAGCAGTTTCATTTCCAGGCTGTGGATTACTTTGAGCCACTGGACCAGAAGGGATTGCAGGGACATTAGCAGTACTTTCATGGCCTGAAATGAATACCAAACCGCAGCCGATTAAAAAAACAAGTAAAAAAGAAGCAACCACGGCCTCGGTTTTAATTTTTTCAGCGAACTTTGGTTTTTTCAAGTCCTTCACCTCACAAAATATTAATACTTTTATATAAAAAATTACTATCATATATAACTTGTGATACTTATGAGGTAAAAAGTATGATGACTAAAGTTCAGGAAATTAAGTCCGAAGGTATTGAACACGAAAGAAATTTAGTAAACTCCCTAAAAAAGCGTGGATATGTAGCTGGAAGGCTCCAAAGTTCAGGTGTAAGCTTACCAGATGTAATTGCAGGTGATGGTGAAAGTATCTTTGTGTTTGAAGTAAAATCAACAGCCACATCGAACATTAAAATTTACAAGAATCAGATCTGGACTTTAAAAAAATTTGCTTACAATTTCAAGGCTAAACCCTATATTGCCGTGTACTTCACTGGTAGAATGATGGATTTTTTATTTATCAAGCCACGAGACCTAAAAGAATATGAAAAAATGTTTACAATCGATTATAATACAGCCTGTCTCAAAGGAAAAGACCTGGGGGAAATCATAAGCAAGGAACTCCAAAAAAGACTTATTTAATTTGTTATTTATTTATTCTCCTGCATTAGCCTGTTAACTTTATTAAAATTAAAATACATTGATTTTACCGTTAAGATAATACTATATTATAATAATATTAAATATTATCAAAAGTTTAGTAAGGGGGAATTTTCTTGATAAGAATCAGCATGTCATTATCCTCAGAACTATTAAAAGAATTTGATGAAATACTTCAAGACCGAGGATATAACTCAAGATCTAAAGGTATTAGAGATGCATTAAATGATTATATACTTCGTTATCAGTGGATGAATGAAATGGAAGGTGAACGAATCGGAATAATAGCCGCGATTTATGATAATCATTTTGTTGGTGTAATGGAGGATCTTACTAGCGTTCAACACAACTATAGGGAATACATTAATGCCACGATGCATATTCCCCTGAGTGAAAAACAGTGCCTGGAAGTCATTGTTGTTAAGGGTGATGCAAACAATATTCGGGAGCTCACTGAGAAAATTATGAGGCTTAGAGGTGTGGAACACGTTAGGCTTACAAGTACTGGAATTAAAGAAAATTAGATAATTTTTTAATTATAAAAATAAGACTTATAACACAAAATTAGTTGTTTATATTAAATCACTCATTAAAATAAAAAGGGGGATTGTTTTGGAACCAGAATTATCTGAATTTACTGATGGTAATATAGAATTTAAATATCCATCGGTATTTAAAGAAAAATCTTCTCCTACTAGAGAAATTATTTCGGGAAGTTCTGATTGGCAGGATTTAGGTACTTTATCTTTAAATGATCAGATTTTGATTGAAATAGTAAAAGCAAAAAAAGAAACTACTCCTATTGAGGCAAGAGATGTCACTGAAGAGTCAAGGAAAGCTCTTACTCATAGTGAGCTATTATCACATACAACTATCAAAAATTCACATAATATCTTAGCTTATTCAAGCATTCATTCCGTTATGGATCCCAGAACTCGAGAAATGATAACTTACAATATTTTTTTCTTTAAAGCCAAGGGAAAAGTTTATGCTCTTACTGTTTTGGGGTATGATTATGATTTTGAGATAATCGAATTAACGGCAGATATTATCTTCGAAACGTTGCAAAGGAGATAACTCTTTAATTACACAAGAAGTTATTAGCGAGTCATATAGATCATTCTGCCCAATAAGATGACCCACTTAATTAAACGACAATTATCAGTAATTTTTACCTTCATCTTTGTTTTTTACTTTACTTAAAACATTCTTCAACAAGTCTCTGTAATCTTCTATTACAAAATAATCGTCTTTTGTCTCTCCAGCAGAACTACCAACTTTGAAATTGATGATTTGTCTAATGTGTGGATTCGATTTTTTTGTTAAAAACTGAGAAATGTTACTTAGATATCTTCCAGTTTGACCTATATTAGATCCAATTCCTTTTTCATATAATCTAGATTTAACTTCATCCCTCTTGAAAACCTTATTTTCTGATGAAATAATTTCCAAAAAGGCAATAAAACGAGGAGTTTGATCAGATTTTCTTTTCAACGTCTTAATAACACGTTCTTCTAGTTTATCAAATTCTTCAGGGCCATAATCAGTCTTTTCTAGAGAATAAGAACTTTCATGGGATCTAGATTCCTTTTGTTTAATTTCCTTTTTCTCGATGTAATCTTTTGCTTCAGGAAGTGGGATAATCATATCAGTAGTTATGAAGAGTTCTTCGTCTTGATCAAGATATGGTATTAACCTTACACATTCTATGTCAATTTTATAGTCTCTAAGCCATAATACAGCAGAAACAACATCCGAATGAAATTCTTTAGAAACTAAGATAATGCGCTGATTTTCATTGAGTTTATCCATTTCTTCATCAATGAATTCTTCAATATTTAATTGTGCTTCGTCTTCGTCTGATCCCAAATATTCTGCATAGCATTTGAAAATGTCTTCCACTAAAAAATTAGAACAATATGAAACATACTTTATTGATTGCCATTCTAAATTTCTACCAGAATCATCCCTTTTTAATTCTATAACTACTAAATTTGCTTTTTTATCTATTGCTAATAGATCTAGTCTAATTCCTGATGGAAGGGTGAGTTCTTTATTAATAATTAAAAGTTCTTCACCTAGTATTGTTGGTGATTTTTCGATCCATTCTTCGATATCATATCTTTCTTTCAAATTAAGTTGGCTAAAATTTGTTTTAGACAATTCTATTAAGTTTTTATTTTCAATATCAACTTTATACACCAAATCCCCCACTAAAATTAAATAATAATAAAAATTTATTTAATTGTTACTAATAATATTTTTTTGGATTTGGATTTTGGATAAAATTGTTTCACATGTCTAACATCAAAATCAAGGAAGGCTCTATTAAACATTATGTTATCTGATTTATTTCTTTTTAAATAAATCCTGCCTTCATAATAATGAGTATGAATAATACATGGATAATTATAACTGTTTTGGTGCAGATGAAGTAAATGTTCTTTTAGTGTTTTAAGTAATTATGTATACTTTATATTGCATGGGATGACTCTGGCCAGTAAGATCCCAAGATATTTGATCTCATATTTATTATTTTTGATTTACTTTTTAATACTAATGTTTATATTTTAAAAGTCTAAAGGAGGTAATAGTTTGTAATAATAAATTTAGAATAAGTAATATAAAATGGGGGTGAATTAAAAAAAATGTTAAAACCAATGAATTCCGAGCGAAATGTGAAGTGAACATCCATTCAATTCAGGAGGCTGAAAAATGTTAACTGGTATGATTCTTTCTGATATTGTAATTGTAAAACAATATCTGGAGGAAATAGATGCAATATCATCAAAATATAATGTGGAAAGAGACGAAGTTATTGATGTTATAGATAGGATACATGATATTAATGTGCCTGTAGTTACAAGCGTACCATAATTAAGAGTAAAAGAGAATAGGGGTAAAGGGAAGTTGGTGTTGGAGCATCAACGACCCGAATAAACCTGAATTAACAGATTAACCCCCTATCTGCATGGACTATTCTGTTAATTCTATACTATAAATTTTGCCGTATGTACCCTTTCTCTTCTAAAACAGTAGGTGAATAAGATGAGTGAATTCATTTCTAAATTAAAAAGAATATATAAAGAAGAAAAGGACCTTCCCAACCCTCCTAGCTACTTAAACGATATCAAAGATATTTTAGAAATAGAAAAACGATTAAAAGAAGACTAACGGTGAAACTAGGAGACATCAAATGACCTGGATAACCGCCAAGGTGTTTCTTCCCGATCATTATGCTAGAAGAACACCTGAATTAACCTTTTTATCAACATGCGCTATAGGTATGTGTGAGTGCAATCGCAGGCCAGTGCATGGTAATTGGCATTTTCATGAACATGCCGACAAAAAACAACCCATTGGCCATTTAATTAAAAAAAATCAATTGCAATGCCTTTTTATAATATATTTAAGGTCAATTCTTTCTATTTTAATTAAAATATTTTATTATATTATATTTATAATAAGAATAAATAATTTTAAAAAATTTAAATTTAAATTTAAACGACATGTAATTGCCACCAACTGCCACCAAGTCATGTTGATTAAACATAATTTGCCACCAATTGACACCAATTTTTTCCAGGGAGGGATCCCATATGTCTATTAGATTTTATCCCCGGATCCCTGACGAAAGTGTGGTGAAACTCTATAAACAAAAAGTTGAAGAAAAACATGGTCGACTGTTCGCTTCTTTAGGTGAAGAGACAGAACAGGCCCTAAAATTACATTTGATGATAAAATTTGGTGTTAACTTTCCGGATGATCCCAGGTTGGAACAGCTCCTGGACCAGTACTTGGGAGTCGCGCACACACGTGGCGAAGATAACAACATGTCACAAAATGAAGATCTGAAGATAAAAACAGATCCAGAAAACTGTAAAACTAAGAAAGAACGAGCTTATGTTGCTATGGAATACCTGAAACGGAATCACTTGGAGCAGATAACCCATGGGGATTTTACCCTGGCTACCACTAAACTTTTCGGGCAATCTGACTATAGAACCATCAAATCAAACCTGGAACTCTTAGTCAATAATGGAGAACTGATTAAAGTACCCATGAGAAATATTGGTAAAAAGAACCGACATAAACAGATTTACAGGTTTAAGGATAACAACATTTACAGTAAGTACAATAAACCCCAGTCTCTTCAGGAATTCACCCAAACTTTCAAAGAACACTTTAAAGATAGGTCCCAGGTTACACTCACTGAGATTAAAATCTTTTTAGAAGAGGATTACGTTATAACCGACACCAAATTTGTTGAAGAAAGGGCTGATCTGTTGAAAGAGGCGGGGATTATAAAAAAATATGCTAGAAACCATGAAAACACGGTTTATAATTTTTGTTAAATTAAATGTTCCCAAGTTAATTTTTCTTTGGATGTGATTCATGAGTTGCATAAAAAAATAATGCATTAAAAAGGGCCTCTGAAATTAAAAAGAGTTAAAGAATACTTTCAGAACAACAAAACTGGATGGTAGTAAGTCGGTTGAAACTAAAAAGATGATTTTAAAGAAATTGTTTTGTATCAACTGTGATAGGGTCAAGCACAATTCCCTTTCGCTGTTTTTTTGTTTCTTCAATATTCACAGAATTTATCAAATAGATTATGGCACATTTAACTATTTTTAACAGTCGGATTGTTCTAAGAATCATTTTTTCGTAGCTTATATTATGATCATCTCCAATTCCACTCCATCCGGAGCCATGGATGATTAATTTTTCATGTACCAATTTATTTCGCATTTGGCGTAAATTTGTATAATAACCAGTTTGAGGGTTTAAATCTAAACTTAAGTCGTAAAGAGCATATAAACTAGGATTATTTGATTCTAAAACTTCAAGTTTCAATTTCCAATTCTTCTTAGAAATTTTATCCATCCAAAGCTCTTTTGAGGTTATATAAATATTTCTTTCAGGAGAAATGCCTAAATAAAAATATTCATTAATAAATCTCGCTATTTTATCTAAAATGTTATAAGCCTCTTTAAAAGCGCTTTTAATTAAGCCAGTATAAATATTTGAAATACTATTATCTGGAGTGTTTACAAATGTAGTTCTTAGACTAATGTTATTCAATTCTGCAGTTTTGAATTGGGATTGAACTAATAATAATCTGGCTATTGCATAATCTTCTTTAATTTGATTTACGGTTTTTGCCAAATTATAAAAAGTTTTTTCATCGTTTGGAGGTAGTAATAATCGGATGAATACTGGATCGAATGTAGATGCTTCACATATATCCTCATGAATATGCAAATTTAAAAAAAGCTTATTATTGCTGCAAAATTCAACATAAAATCTTTCAAATGCATTCAATTGAGATAAATCATATGAGTTGTGACTAAAATCTTTAGATAGTGCTTCTTTACCAATTAATGATTCAATATTTTTTAGTTCTGTATCAATTCTATATTTCGCGTATATTCCACCAATTAATATCAAATCTTTTTTATTCTGGACTGATTTTAACATTTTATATGCGTCATTGTATATTGCTTCTCGATAAATACCTGATGCATCTGCAAATGTTTTCATTGCTATTGCTTTGTTTCCTAGGGCCATAGAAAAATTTGAATCAATTTTCAGGACTTCTTCATAAGCAAATAAAGCATCCATACCTCTTCCAAGAGTATCTAAACAATTAGCATAATTTGTCCATATCATTTTCTTAAGATCTACAGGAATGTCATCTGAATAGTGGATAGCCTCTCTAAAATAGTTTTTAGCTTCTTGTAAGTTTATATTGTTGAGTATTTGTTGCCATCCTTTTTCTTTGGAAAAACTAAGGCTATAAAGATTCATATATCCGTTTCCTATAAAATAAGATAGTTTACACAAATCTTTTTTACTATAAACTCTTTTATTCTTTTCAATTAATTCTTTTCCTCGTGTTATTCCATTTTTAATTATTTCTGGACTTTTTGAATCCCAACCACTATCAATAAGTGAACCTACAGTTTTCAACATAAATCCCCCTTGATTTTATTAAACTGGTTAAAAATAAAAAAATAAAAATATGGAATTTACAAAATCTTAACAATTAAACCGTGCTAAGTCTCCTAAGTTATCCTTTGTCGTTGCATCTGCGACTGTTTTTATATATTTGATTCCTCGTATATTGACTATTTTCACCTTAGCTCCAGATACCCACTTGCCATTTTCATATGTCATTGTATAGATATTATACCCATTTTCCAAATAATTTACAACAGATTCTCGAGGCCATATTTCCCCATTTCCCGGTGAAACTTTACCTTGTGGGTATATTTTAACTTGGACAATATGGGTATTCTGAGAGTTGTAACATACTTCTGAAATCCAATAATGAACATCAGCCATTTATATCATCTCCTTTGTTCTTTTTGGGATTGTAATTTGGATATTTTCTTATTTTACCATTTTTCATTAATACTGCAAATGGTTTCCCGTTATTTATGTATTTATTTGATATTTTAACCATAATTGGCCTCCTTTTTTTTATTTATTTTTTCCTAAAAAAATTAGGGAGGGAATTTAACCCATACAATTTTATTTTTTAGGATTTTTCCAAAGATTTTTTATTTCGCCTTTTTGCCCGTATTTAGTGTTTCTTTGCCGTCTTACATAGTAGTGGTGGTTTTTGGTATTGTGTAAACGTTTCTTTTGCATTATAATTCCTCCTTTAGTTGATTAACAGCCCTTACTTAAACTAAGGGATAATATTCTCGAGTTGTTTTTGCAGAGCTCACGCTATCAAATTAGAATAACATAAAAACTCTAGTAATAATTGCATATTCCAAAATTTTTTGAAGATCTATATATGTTCCATAATCTGCACATTACCTCCTTTAATTATTCACAAATTAAAGGCGGCTACAAAAACAAGAGGTTTCTCATCACAACTATATTTTTAGGGCAGCCTGTTTGTGATAATAATGGTTAATTTTTTGATCACTTCCATATTTTTTAAAGTTCTATTGTTTTTTATTATAATCTTATATCTAACTATCACTTTCCATTGTCGGTTATAATTTGTGTTTAATATGTTATAAAAAAGTTTCTACTCTTATTAAAATAAGTAATACTAATCTGCGAAAGTTATAAATAAAATGCGTTCTATATATGTGTATCGTAAGATACACATGTATAGAATAAAAAGTAATACTTCTCATCAACAACTATATTTTTAGGGCCGCCTGTTTTAGGGTGACTCTATATTTTTTTACTAAAAATCCCAATAGTTCGTTCAAGTGTTTTTTAGGGATTTAAATATTATTAGACAGAAGAAATGTGATTAAGTTATTGATCATACGATTTGCTAGAAAAAAGAATAAAAAATTTTATAGGGTCTTAGATTTTTCTTGTTGAAAAAAGGATTTTCCTTCTTGTTTTTTATAGTTTATGAACTTATTGATAACTAGTTTCGTAAAATACAATTTAATTTTAACTTTATAAGAATAATTGGGCTTCTAAACCGTTAAATTTAATAATCAATGCTTACATATATATTTTTGGTGAAAAAAATGAAGCATTGTTTAAATTACAGTAAAGAAGACCCAAACTATATCTTGTTAGAGAAAATATTTAAAATTATCGGTTCTCGAAAATCAAGAACCATAATCGCTTCTAAAGGTGTTAAAAACATCAATATGATGATTTTATCCATCAAAATAACATTCACAGCTATATTTTTTAATACAACAATTGAATTCGTTGTTTCTGAGCTTAAAAGAGATAAAAAGTTGCAGAAATTCTTCCAAATAAATGAAGTGCCCAGCGCACTTCAAATTTCAGAATTCATCTCACGATTTAAACCAGATACATACGTTAAAATCACAAACAGCATATTAATGCAAACTAAACCAATTAAAAAACGTGGAAACCGAACATTTATTGTTGATGCCACCCCTGTGGATTTAGATTACAATACTAAACGTAAACATCGCTCAAAAAAATACTTAAAAAAACAAAATTTGAAATGGAGCTACGCATCCTCTTATGGATTTTATATAGGATTTAAAGCCACTATAGTCATAGAACACGAATCTGCAATGCCTGTTGCCATTTTAATCCATTCTGGGGCACCACACGACACCAAAATCTTCACCGAAATAATGGAAAACCTCCGTAAAAGGCGAATAATCAGGAAAAAAGACACCATAATATTCGACAGAGGATATTACAAATACGAAAACTACCAAATCGGCATTTCCAAATACAAAATTGTTCCTTTAATTTTCCCAAAAGAAAAATTCAAACTACAAAAACTCAAAGACAAATTAACCTACCCATTACGCGTATTCAAAGATAAAAAGACAGAAAACCAATCTAAAAGACTATACAAAATATTAAAAAGGATATTAATCCAAAAAATACAAAATTGGAAACGATATAAACCTATAAGAGGAAAAATAGAGGATTTCTTCAAATTATGCAAATCAGGATTAAGCTTAAAAAAAATACACAAATATACACCAAAATCAGCTGAAAAAACCACCATATTAACTGTATTATTAGCAGGGCTCATCACAACACAAGGCTATAACACCAAAACAGCCCTGCAAAAGCTTTCAGAAACTTGAAAAAACTAAGACCCTAAA
>JAAZOT010000043.1 GCA_012797605.1 Spirochaetales bacterium
CTTTCCCATGATCGCATATTTAAATTAAATGCACCTTTAGAGCTACTCACCCCACTAAACTTTACCGTTTTCGTGGCGTGGGCAAGGGCTAATCTATCAAATATATTTCCTTTGTCAAGTCGTTTTTAAAAAAAATTTTAAATTTGTAGATTTCGCCTTTCTTATTACTTTTATTAGGTATTTATTACCTATTTTTTAAATATATTAATTTTCGCAGAAAAATCCTAAATTATTTAATATGAAAACATTTTCTCAAATATAGATTTTCCAAATTAAAATTTAAGAAAAAATTAAAAGATAATATCTATAAGATAATAAAAGAATAAAATCTAGAAGGAAAATATCTATAGGATAATATATATATAGGACAATAAATATAAAATAATTTTTATATTTTAACTTCTTTTTATTATTTATTTACCTATTAATAATATAAAGAGAACTTAATGAAAATTGTAAACTTAATAGTTAGTTGATTTTTAATTTTTAGGTGCTATTTAACCTACTAGATTTATTGATATCTAAAGTTAATTTATACTCATTTTTTATGATAACTATTTAATTGTCTATTATTAGATTTATTTAAAGACAAAAAGGGGATATCTATATGTACAAATCTAGTTCTAAAATTTTATTTATTATTTTTTCTCTCTTAGTTTTGTTTATTTTATTTGGTTGTATGTCGCAAATTGCCGAAATAAAGAAAAATCCTTATTATTATAATGGAAAAGAAGTACACATTAATGGAACTGTTGAAAAAGTTAAAATTTTTAATGAATCTTCTGAATATAATTCTCCAACTCCGCTCTTTTTATATATCATTAAAGATAATTTTGACGAAATAGCAGTTTTATCTACAGAAAATGTATACAAAGGTTCTTATAAAAGTGTTCATGGCAAAGTTTTAATATTTAAAAGCAATCTTTATGAAAATGATATAGCTTTCATTGTAAATGAAATTGGTAAATATCTATTAGATAAAAATGCACTTCCATCATCTAAACAAAAAGAAGCACAGAAAGCATTTGTATCTATTATTGCAGCAATTATTAATCTATTGACAAATGGTAAACTTAGCGAGCCGGTTAATTCTATATCTGAAGGTGCACAAACACTCATTGATTCCAATCTCGATGCTATCGATAAACAATATATTAATGAAATAACTAATACTCTTTTAAATTTCTTGCCTAAAGATGAATATTATTACTTAATACTTGAGGATTAATTATAATTTTCCAATAATCTATTTCTATAAATATAGATGTAAAATTGAAATTTTACAAAAATATATTAAAATATTTTTATGAGATAAAGCATAAATCTTAAGGAGGATTTATGGCTGAACATAGCACAAAGACAAAAAAAGAAACCAAAAAACAACCTCAGAAAACTTTGAAAGAAAAAAGAAAAGAAAAAAAAGAAAAAAAATCTACTTAAATGTTGAAAAGGGGTGTCCTATAAACTGGACACCCTTTTTTTTGCTTTTTTATTGCATAAAAATTAATATTTTATAATCTATTTTATAATCTAATAGTTGATAATCAGGAGTTCAAATGCAAGCTGGTAAAAACGAACAGACGACTATAGGAATAATAGCTCATATTGATGCTGGTAAAACAACTACAACTGAAGCTATACTATATAAAACAGGTAAAATACATAAAGTAGGTTCTGTTGATGATGGAACTACTGAAATGGACTATCTCGAAGAAGAAAAGCAAAGAGGAATAACTATCGTATCCGCGGCGACGACAGTCTATTGGAAAGAAGAAAAAATAAATATTATTGATACTCCTGGTCATATTGATTTTATTTCTGAGGTAAAAAAATCTTTAACTGTAATTGATGGAGCTGTATTAGTATTGTGCGGGACAGCTGGTGTTCAAGCCCAAACAGAAACTCTTTATAATTTATGCTTACAGGATAAAATTCCTTTAACATTCTTTATAAATAAGATGGATAGAAATACATCTTCTTACGATAGAGCCTTCAATAGTCTAGTCGAATCATTTGGAAATTATTTTATTCCTCTATCTCTTCCAATTTTCAATAGAGAAGAAGATTTTGTCGGTTTTTATGATATATTAGATAAAATTTATTATATATATGAATCTAATAATGAAAATAATAAAAAAGAGCCAATTAAATTCTTAACATTTGAAGAACTTCCGTCTCAATACATTACATTAAAGGATTATAATAGATATATTCACCTTTTTGAAGAAAAACTTGCTGAAAAGGATGAAGAGTTACTTGAATTTTATTTACAAAAAAATTCATTGTCTGGATTTGAAATAGGAAAATTAAAAAGGATTATAAAAGAAAAGACCGCAAAAAGAGAAATATTTCCAGTAATATGTGGCTCAGCAATAAAAAGTATCGGGATTGATAACCTTCTAGATTCAATAAAAAACTTCCTTCCTAAGACCAATGAAGTAGATTATATATTATATACTCCTTCTGATGAAGAAGTTATTAATCCAAATAAAAAAGTTGGTTTTATATTTAAAACAATTTATGACAAACAAACTGGCAAACTTTCTTTAGTAAGAATTTATAATGGTAATTTTTCTAAAGGAGATAAGATTTTTAATCCAAGAAAAAACATATGGGAAAAAATCTCACATATTTACTTGCTTCATGCTGATAAAAAAACAGAGATAGATGAAGCACATAATGGCGATATTATTGGAATAATTGGTTTTAAAGAAAGTGAAACTGGAGATACAATATTATCAGACAAATCCTACCTTTTTATGCATAAACACTTCACTACTGAGCCAGTAATAAATATGAGTATCGAGACTAGATTTGTAAAAGATGTTGAGCCACTTATTTCAGCCTTAGATATAATAAGTAAAGAAGATAATTCATTTTCTTACAAACAAAACAAAGAAACTGGACAAATCGAAATTTCTGGAATGGGTGAACTTCATTTAGAAGTGATCCAACATAGAATTAAAAATGATTTTAAGATAGAAACCAGGCTTGGTAACCCATCTATAGCATATCGAGAAACAATAACATTAAGTAATTCAAAAGAAATTGAAGTTTCAAAAATAATTAAAGGAGTCACAAATCATTTCAAGTTAAGTTTATCTTTAACTAGTGGTGAAGAAAATAAATTCATAATTAAAACTACAAAAATAGAAGAGCAATATCTTTCTTTTTTTGAAAACTTTTTTTCTAACACTTTTTTGTCTGGTCCTACCTATGGATACCCAATAGCAAATCTTGAAATAATACTTAATGATTTTATTAAATTTTCAAATGATGTTGATATTCTATTTTTAGGAGAAACTTTAAAAAATTTATTTTTTGAAATTTATCAACTTTCTAATCCGACCTTGTTAGAACCAGTTATGAAATTAGATATTATTGTTGATGAAAATCATTTTAGTGAAGTGATAAATGATTTAAATTCTAAAAAGGTAGATATCATTGAGATGAAAGTCCTTGCTGATAATTCTAAGTACAAAAGAATTATAGTTAAGGGACCTGTATCCCGATTTTTTGGATACTCTACAACTTTAAGAAATTTAACATCAGGTCAGGGTTATTTCACTATGGAATTTTTAAATTATGAACCATCTTCAAAACAAATTTGACATATATAAATTTTATATTATAAAATTATTATAATGATAAATAAAAGAGTCAGTAATATGAAACAAAAAAAATTAATTAAAGATTTTTTATTAAATTTCTTGTTAACTCTTATTCTTATTTTATTTTTGTCTTCTTCGCCATTATTTGCCCAAGAAAATGATACTTTAGAAAAGATAATTAAAGGAAATGAATTCTTGTTAAAATCTGATCTAGAGTTGATCTTTGGTTTATCATATACCCCAATTTATTTTTATAATTCCATTCCATCATTCGACTTATATTTATTTTACATTTTTGACTTCTCATATAAATTATTCGATTGGTTAAACTTTAATATAGACCTTGAATTTCGCATTTCAACTGATGGTGACAATTGGGTTTTACCATATGAATTTTATTCAGAAATATATTTTGATAAGATATTTAAATCATTGCCTTTTCAATGGGATTTAAGAATAGGTTTTTTCCCTTATGATTTATCACTATCAGAAAATTTTAATAAGGAGAGTAGTGATTATTGGGAAACAGTTCCTTTTTATTATGGTATTGCACCATTTTATATTCAATTTACTACACTCTCTATCGTTATGGATATCAAATGGTGGTTACTTGATATTTCAACTGGATTTTTTGGGATCGACCAATCCGCAGCTTTTGTCAAAGGGATTTTTTCATTTTATGATTTTGCCTATTTGGGAGTAACTGGTTTAATGCCTATTAACATAAATCAAAGTGGTATTTCTTCAACATTATTTATAGAACTTGCTATGACAACAGGTTTATTTGATATAATGTTATATCTTCTTCCAACAACATATCATGATGCCTTACTTGATGAGGATTTATCAACCTTCTGCTTTGGAGCAAATATAAAATACTCTTTCACAATCGCAAATTCACATAATCTAGTAATTAAGCTTTTTGGTGATTATATCTCCCCAAATGCCACTAATGCTTTTACTCTTATAGATTACTTAAATGAAATATCTATACCATCAAATTATACTATTAACCAAAAACATCCGTCTAGAGCAGGTATTGGTATAGAATATAATGGCAATTTTAACAATGTATTAAAAATAGTTCTAGCTTCCTTTGTATATTATAATTTTAGCACCAACTCGGTAAATTTTAATGCATACCTGAAAACTCAATTCTATTACTTTTTTACGGAAATAAATTACTTTCCTTTTTACTATCCAGTAATTTTACTAAACATATTTAGTATTTCTGCTGGTTTGAATTTTTCATTTTGATATAAATGTACGCTGTTTTTGGTAATCCTATTGGACATTCACTTTCACCATACCTTATAAATAAATTGCTTAATATAAGTTGCAGTAAGATATCATTAGGAAAGTCTTTTGATAAAAAGGCTTTATTAGATTTATTAGAAAAAAGAAAAATACATTATGGCAATGTAACCTATCCATATAAAAAGATTTTTTTTGATTATTCTGATTCCTTAAAATTTCCAGCAGATAAAATATTTTCTATAAATGCCTTCACTTACAAGGATAATAAAATAATCTCAACTAATACAGATGGAGAAGGTTTCTTTTTAGCTATCTATTTTTCAAATTTTAAAATCTATAAAAAACTTATTAATAATAAGGTTATTTTAATCGCAGGGACTGGATCTACAGCCAAATCAATAGCCTTTTCTGCAAAAATAAGAGGCATAACACCTATTTTTATTTCTAGAAAAAAAAACCTTAATCAAAATGGAATTAAAATTATTATTGATTACAAAAGAGGATTAGAATTAATTATGAAAAATCATAACCATGTAATTGCATCTACGCTACCCTTTTCAGTATTATCTATCATTTTTAATAATGAATTAGAAAAAGAAAAGATCATTAATTCAAAAGAAAATATTTTCACAGAAGATGGGTCAGATGATGAAGAAAATTCTATAGATATATTTAAATTTTTTAATTATGCATATGAAAAAAGAATAATAATTTTTGATTCCAACTATAAAAACTATTTATCAATAAAAAAAGCTGGATTAAACATCAATCTTAATGACAATCTTTTTGATGGTTTATATCAGTTTATTGGTCAAGGATTATTATCAATTCATTTTTTTACCGGAAAAAACTTTATGAATAAAAGGATAATAGATCAGATGAAAGATCAACTTATCAATGAAAGTTTAAGGTAAATTCCGAATCTAATATTAATAAACTTATATCGTAATCCTGTAAAATAAAATGCAATATAGAAGGATAATAAACATTATTCCACTTCTTATAATTTGAATATTCGACTTTAAGTTTTAATATTTGACTATCAATTTCTGAACTTACTATTTTATAATCTTTTATCTGGAAAATAATATCATTTATCAATAGCTCTCCATTTTTAATGTTAGGAATTTTGTTATTTTTCAATAATAGCAAGATTAAAAAGAGATTTTTTTCAAAGTATTGTATTACATTTTTTAGGTTTTTAAATGAATCAGAAGGAACAATATACTTTTCTCCAGTTAAAAGGTAATTTAAATAACCACAGTGAGTCTTATAATCATATTGAGCATTAAATAAATCTATTTGATTTGTTCCTGCTTGAATTTTCCCTTCTAACCATACACTATCATTGAAACAAATGTTTGCAGATATATTAATTAAAGGGAAATTTTGCGTTTTACTTTTGATAGTTAAAAATCCTTTTTTAATATCAATCTTTTCAATATATAATAACCCTATAACAGGATATTTTTCTATATAAAGAGAAAGTTCGTTATCATTTGAAATCTTTTTAGAAAATGCTAAATTTGCACAACTAAGAAATAAAAAATAAATAAAAAATACAAATAAAGAAAGTGAAACAAGAAGAATTTTTTTTTTCTTAATATTTATTAATTCATTAAATTTATTCATACTAATTTTGACCTTCTACCCCCTGAATAGATATCAATGCATCCTGATAAGCAGGATTGGACAGTATGAATTGATCAATTGCATCTTTATTTTCATTAGCATATTCTTCATATTGCTGAGGTGTTATAGCAAAATAGGAAAAAAAGGAATTTTTAAGCTCCTCAATCTTTCCTTTTTGTTCTTCTGTATATGAACTTAATAAATTGTACCCTGCATTGTCAAGTTCTTTTCGCCAAAGTACCATTATTGTGCAAAAGTCTTTTACATTACTTATCCTTCCAATATTCTTAAGTTTCTCTTTTTCTGCTTCCCAGTCTATTGCAGCAGCTTTTGAATCGACAACTATATCTATTGAATCATCTTCTTCAAGTTGATATTCACCTTCACCAGTATTTTTTTTGTTACAAGAAAATAGAAAAGAAAATACAATTAATAATATTAATAGAAATAGGAGAAAAAAGATAAACTTTTTTGAATATTTATTTTTCATATAATCTTCCAATATTATTTTTTCTAAATTAATTTTACAAACAAAGTTTGTCTTAATTTTTTTTTTTGTAAAATAATTATTCTAATCTATATTATTAGAGATGGAGAATTTAATTTATGAAAAAATCTATGTGGGGTTGGTTCAAAAAATTGTTTTCTAACTATTCAAAAAAAACTGTTCATCTTTATAGGATATTTTTATTTAAAATAGATGTTTACCTCTTTAATAGAAAAAAGAATAAATATTTTAAGCAAATTGGTAAAATATTTTATACAGAGCTATTAAATGGTAAAGAAACAGAGCAGATTCTTGAATTTATTCAACCTATTTTTTCAAATATAGATAAAATAGATAGAAAGATCGAAAATCTAACCATAAAAATAGATAATATTGCGAAGAAGGAAAGGATCTCAAAAGAAGAAGTTGAAAAAATAGATAGATTTATAGTAGATGCAGATAAAAAGCTTTCAGATTCTATATTTGATGATCAGGAAGATTTTGATGATATAGTTTTAGAGGAAAATGATTTAGTTAACGATAAAGCTACTGATTTAGATAAAATCATAAATGATGAAGATATAGATAGAGATGATAACTATAAAACAAGAAGAACAAGTACTATTAAAAAAACGACCTCAAAAAATAAGAAAAAAGCTTCTAATAAAGAAAAAATAATCAAACAAAATTCTATTGAATGATTTCTTCTATTATAGAACACATAAGCTTTGCTGTATTTAAAAGCCCAATCTCATGTGTTCTTTCATATCCATGAGAAGCAGATACTCCAACTCCAAAAAGGGCAACTTTTATATCTAATCCAGCTCTAAGTGCAGCGGATCCGTCTGATCCATAATATGGGAAAACATCTTTGACATATTTGATATCATTTCTTTTTGCAAGAATCTCAAGTTTTTTGGTTAGCTCCAAATTATATGGACCTGATGAATCCTTTGGGCATATTGATACTGAAAATTCACTGCCTTCGACTCCTGTTCCGACGACTCCCATATCTACTATATATAATTCATCTATATCTGGTAAATTTGCTATACCTTGGCCAGTTTCCTCTGTTACATTAAAATACATATAGACTGGTTTTAAAAAACATACTTTGTCTTCTTTTTCAAAATCTTTTAAGATTTCTGCAACATGAATAAAAATAGCGCATGAGGCTTTATCGTCTAAAAACCTCGTTTTAATAAATCCGTCTATATACTTAAATTTAGGATCTAAAAAAACATAGTCACCAATTTGAATATGATCTTTTATCTTATCATCATCTGAAAATTTATGATCAAGTCTAATAAAAGAATCTTCATAATTTGGAACCATTTCATTCAACTTCTTATTAACATGAGCGGCTGGATTTTCTGGTAAAACAGTTCCTTGATATAAAGAACCATCAGTTGCCTCTATTGTAACATAATCTCCCATAGCATAAATCGCTGGAATACCATTTACTGGAGTTACCTTTATAGTTTCATTTGAAACAGATTTAACCATGAGTCCAAGGGTATCTATATGAGCCGCGAAACATATTCCTTTAATGTTATCTTTGTTTTCATCTTTTGTATAATTTATAACTTTCTTTGTCCCACCAAATTTGAAGATTACTGCACCCTTGTTTTTAACCTCATAATCTATCTTATTTATTTTGGCAAATTCAACTAAAAAATCAGTGACTTTTTTAGTATTTCCAGTTGGTGATGGTATAGATATGACTTTTTCTAAATGTTCAATTATCTTTTTATTATCTATCTTATCAATTATTCTATTTTTTTTCACCATAAATCTCCCTTTTTAAATCTATCCTAAAAATTTCTTTAAAACAGTTTTATATCAAAATTTGGGATATAAAAATATAATAAACATAATTCAAAAGGTAAAAGAAGTAAAATAAATGTGTAAAATAAAAACAAATTATAAGGAAAGTACAAGTTTTAAATATCAATCTCTTTACAATTTGGAGCTATAATAACATCTGCGGGGGTATTTTTAATGATAAAATCAGGATCATAACCTTTAAAATATTCCTGAAGGACAAATTTACCATTTTCTACAGTGAAAAATCCGCAATCTGTAACCACATAATCTACTTCTCCCTTTGCTGTAAGAGGAAGTGAGCATTTTTTGACAAGTTTACAATTTCCTTTATCAAAATGTAACGTTGCAGCAATGACTTTTTTTGCTCCAACTGTTAAATCCATCGCTCCACCCATGCCAGGAATTAACTTCCCAGGAACTTTATAATTTGCAAGATTTCCCTCCTGATCTACTTCTAAAACCCCTAAAACAGTATAATCTAGATGCCCTCCTCTTATAATACCAAAACTTGTGCAAGAATCGAAAAATGCTCCACCAGGAAGTATTGTTACTGGCATACCTCCAGCATTTACTATATCATAATCTTCTTCACCTTCTTTTGGAACTGGACCAAGACCAACGAAACCATTTTCCGAATGCAAAGTTATGACAACACCCTCTGGAAGATAATTTGCGACTTCTGTTGGAAGTCCAATACCAAGATTTACAATATCTCCTGATTTGAAAAACCTTGCTATTCTTTTAGCTATTTTTGATTTATCTGGAGTATATTCCATATTATCACCTCTTTATAGTTTATTTTATATTTTTTATATTATCTTTTTTATTTTTTTGAACTTTCTTTTTTAATTTTTAACATTTTACAATTATTTATTTTTTTTCTCATTTAAAACAAGAATAGAGACAAAAATAAAAGGTGTTACTATATCATCAGGATCAAGTTCACCTATTTCTACTATTTCATCGACTTCGGCAATGACAACTTTTGCTGCAGTAGCCATAATAGGATTAAAATTTCTTGCTGATTTTGAGTAAATAAGATTTCCGGCTTTATCTGCTTTTTTGGCTTTTAAAAGTGCGAAGTCCGCAAATAAAGGAAGTTCTAAAAGATACTTCTTACCATTTACCTCAATAATTTGTTTTCCATTTTCAACCTCTGTTCCTACGCCAGTAGGAGTTAAAAAACCTCCAAGCCCAAAACCAGCAGCTCTTATTTTTTCTGCCAAAGTTCCTTGTGGGACAAGTTGAACTTCTGTTTCACCAGCATTCATTTGTCTTCCGGTTTCTCTATTTGTACCTATGTGTGAGGCAATAATTTTTTTAAATCTTTTATCAACAACTAGTGGAGCAACACCAGTAACGAGATTTTTATCTGGATTATAGATTGCTGTGTCATTACAAATTAATGTTAAATCTTTTGTACCCTGTTTATCTAAAGCATTTACAAGAGATAAGGGCGTTCCACACCCCATAAATCCACCTACCATTATGACAGAACCATCTTTTATTTGTTTTACTGCTTCTTCAGCTTTCATGATGGGTTTTTCAATCATCATATCCCCCTTAATTGATTTTTGGAAAATTGAAAACCTATATTATTAATAATAATATTTTATTTACTGTCAACCTTTTACTCTAACTTTCATTTATAAAATATTCTGCATATTGCTGATCTGTCTCCCAAACTCTTACTTTTTCCAAAATAATATTATTTAAGTTATCTTTGATTTTTTCATTTATTTTACTGAAAATATAATAGGCAATATTTTCACTTGTAGGATTATGTGATTTAAAAAAATCAATATCGTTTAAAAGAAAGTGATCGATTTGATTTAAAATATCTTTAGTGATCTTTTTCAATTCTGTAAAATCTATAACCATTTCACTATCATTAAGGACTTTAGAAATGACATAAACTTCGACAAGGTAATTATGTCCATGCAGATTTTCACATTTACCTTTGTAATTTCTTAAAAAATGTGCCGATGAAAATTTATCATTAATTACAACTCTGTACATTTTTTCACCCTTACTTAACTTATAGTTCTTAAAAAAATTTTGAAAAGATTTTCTAAAAGAAATAGTACTTAATAAATTTTCGGGGTGGGTGGTGGGGTGGTCTGAGGCTTATTATTTTTTTGAATTAACTATTGTAAATTATATAAAAAAGTAATATGAATTAAGCAGAAAAAATAAAATTAAAATCTTTGAATTTTTTAGGTTAGGTTTATTTATATAGCGAAATTTTTATAAAAAAAACCCGAATTGAATGGAAATTTATGATATTGTATGAATGGAAAATGAAATAATAATTAGTTAGACTTCTAAAAAATTTTTATTAATTATCGGGATATGGAATATGGAAAAAAATATGATAGATAATTTCGAAAAAGCGGCTGAACTTATAGTAAAAAGCAAATATACAATAGCATTTACTGGAGCAGGTATCTCCGTGGAAAGTGGAATAGCCCCTTTTAGAGGGAGAGGTGGTCTTTATGAAAAAGTATCAAGTAGAATATTTGATTTAGATTATTTTTATTCTAATACGAAAAGTTGCTGGTATCTACTATTAAAATACATATTGATTCCACTATTAAATGCAAAACCAAATGAAGCACATATAAAACTGTCAAATCTTGAAAGCATGGGTTTTATTAAGGCAATTGTGACTCAAAATATAGATTCTCTCCATGAAAAGGCTAAAAGTAGAAATGTCATAAAATTTCATGGAACCGCAGATAGATTTAAGTGCATTAAATGTGGCAAAAATTATCAATTTAATGATCTTTTTTCAAATAGTTTAGTTGAAAAGATAGAAAAAGAGGATCCACTTAAGATGATAGCAGAAGAAGGCTATATTGACAAAGAGGAGATTGAAGAATTAAAAATTGATCATGATTTTGATGTACCTAAATGCCAAATATGTGGTTCTATAATAAAGCCAGAAATCGTGTTTTTCAAAGAACCAATACCTGAAGACGCTTTGAATCTTAGCTTTAATCATGCGCAAAATGCAGAATGTCTTCTTATAATTGGTACCTCTGGAGTAGTGTATCCAGCTGCTATGATACCTCAAATAGTAAAGAAAAATAAAGGGAAGATTATTGAGATTAATCCAGAAGAATCTGAATATACTAATAGCATTACTGATCTTTTCATTAAATCTTCTGCATCAAAAGCAATGATTGAATTGGAAAAAAGCATTATGAAATTTCGAGGACTCTAACAACCTTCTTTGGATCGAGTCTATAAGGAGAACCGATACCCTGATAAAATCCATGCTCTTTTATAAGATGGATTGACAAATCACTGTATTTAATTTGCTCATTTATTTTTTTGTTTATGACAGTTATTTCTGATTTTTGATAGATTCCCTTTTCACCAAAAGGACAGGGAAGTTTACCTCTAAAAATCTCCGCCTTTATTTCAAAGTGATCCTTATAAATAACAGATTCCTCAAGAGCCTTTAATCCAACTTCTCTAAATTCATCGAGTTTTTCAGCAATAATAATATGAGTTAAACCTAATCTTTTAACTGTTTCGTTGTCTTCGTTAATAATATCTATAAGATTTCTTTTATCGTTGCCTAAAAAGCCGTCTAATACCAGCACCCCTTTTTTCATTCTCTGCTGTACTTTCGTATAATAAAGATCCTGTTTCATAAATTTACCTCTTCAATTTTTAAGCGAATTTATCGTAATATATTTTTTCATTAGGTATTCCTTTTTTAGTTAAAACTCCAATACAAGCATTTATCATACCAGGGGAGCCACATAGATATGCTTCTTTATTTTCTCCACTTAAAATATATTTATCTACAACATCTGTGATTAATCCTCTTTCCCCTTGCCAATCTGGGTCGGCATTTAAATCCGATAGAGCTGGAATAAATTTAAAATTTGGCATTGCTTTCATTAAGTCTTCCATTAAATCAAGTAAAAAAAGATCCTTTTTAGTTTTTGCCCCAAAAAAATAAGTTGCTTTTCTATTTATCCCTTTTTCTTTCATATCTAAAAGAATTGACTTTATTGGAGCCATACCAGAGCCACCTGCGATAAAAATAATCTCAGCATCGGTTGGCCGTAAATAAAACTCTCCATAAGGTCCATTTATTTTAACCTTGTCTCCTACTTTCAAATATTGATGTACATAGGTTGTACATATACCGTTAGGGACTAGTCTTATTTCAAGTTCTATTTTTTTGTTATCTGAAGGAGCTGAAGCGATAGAGTAAGCTCTATAGACAGTTTCAGAAGTTAGTTTATATGGCGGAACTTCAAATTGAATATATTGGCCAGACTTAAAATCTATATTTTGGTCTTTTTCAATTTCTAATGTTACCTGCTTTATATCATAAGTTAGATCAGTAAGGCTCAATACTTTTGTTTCATATTGATGAACAGAAAAAAGAGATTCAGGTATTTCGATATTCAAGTTTGATTTGACTTTTATCTGACAAGACAACCTTATATTATTTTTCTTTTCTTCATCTGTTAAATAGGGTAATTCGGTTGGAAGGTAAGGGGTGGAAGTATTAAGTACCTTTACCTTACAGTATCCACATGAACCACGGCCTCCACATGCCGAAGGTATAAAAATCTCTTTATCTTTCAATGCGAAAAGGAGTGGTTTACCGCCTTCCACCTTTATAGTCTTTTTATTATTAATGTTTATATCAAAATTTGGATAATTATTTATTATTAAATCTATTACCAAAATGAGAATTACAAGAAAAGACGAGATTGAAGTTACAGCTAAAACTGAAGAGAAAAATATAGACATTATTCCTCCACTTTTTTTATCTTTAATTTATAGGGATTATCCCTGAAAAACCCATAAATGCTATAGCCATAATTCCAGAAATAATTAAAGAGATTGCAGCCCCTTCAACTCCTTTTGGTAAAATATTTTTTGAGATCTTCTGTTTTATGGCAGCAAGAAGAGTAATAGCTAAAAGCCAGCCTATTCCACTTCCTATTCCATAGAAAATCGAGTTAATAAAAGAATACTGCCTTATAATCATAAAGAGATTTACTCCCAAAATGGCGCAGTTTACTGTTATCAAAGGAAGAAAAATTCCTAATGAATAATAAAGTGTTTGTGAAAATCTTTCGATAATCATTTCAAGAATTTGAACAATTCCAGCTATGACCATTATAAAGACAATAAATCTTAGATATGTAATATTTAATGGCACAAGAATAATGTTATAAACAATCCAATTTAATGGAGTTGTTATTGCCATGACAAAAGTAACTGCCACACCAAGTCCGATTGCTGATTTTAACTCTCTTGAAATAGATAAAAATGAACACATCCCAAGATAATAGGATAGTAAAATATTACCTGTAATAATAGAACCAAAAAGAATTGCTATAGATGAAATATTCATCCTTTTCCCCTAAAAGTACTTTTATTTTTTTTCAATCTTTGGTAGAAAATAACCCTTAACTATCCAGATAATCAACGCAAGAAGGAAAAATGCTCCAGGAGCCATAATCATGATATTCCAACTTACCCAATTTGATCCAAGCAGTTTAAAACCATAGATCGACCCTGCCCCCAAAAGTTCTCTAATTATTGCAATAAAAATAAGTACTATAGAATATCCAAGACCTGAAGTAAGCCCATCTAAAAACGATGGTATTGGTGGATTTTGTAGTCCAAATGCTTCGGTTCTACCCATTACAATACAGTTTGTTATTATTAAACCGACATATGGACCAAGTTGCTTTGATATTTCAGGTAGATAAGCTTTTAATGCTAAATCGACAATGATTACCCAAAACGAGATTACTAGAACTTCAATAATCATCCTTACCTTCGATGGAATCAATTTTCTTATTATAGATAAAGAGAAGGAGGAAAGACTTACTGTAAAAATTAAGCCAATACACATTACAATCGTATTTTTTACTGAATTTGTAACTGCTAAAGTTGAACAAATACCAAGAACTTGAACTAATATTGGATTATTTGTAATGATGTTTTCCTTAAACATACTATTATTCTTTTTTACCATAATTTTCCTAACCTTTTTTAAGATTATTTTATTATATTTTAAGATTATCTTCTTATTTTTATTAAGTGTTTTTATAAATGTACTACTAAAATTTAAGTTAATCCAATTTTGGAAGATTAAAAGATTTTATATATTGCTTCCCAATATTAATAAGATTTAAAACATATTTTGTAGTATTTGTAGCTCCAGTTATAGAAGCTATTTCATCTTCAGCAGGAATTTCTTTTTCTGAAATTATTTTGCTAATCTTATTTTTCCCCTTAAACTGATTTTTGAACCAACTTTCAACTATTCTTCCACCAAGACCAGGGGTTTCGTTTTGGCTTATAATTTCTATCCCAGCAATTGTTTCAAGATCATTTGCGATAGCTAAAGCCATAGTAATCTCTCCCCAAAGTCCAGGCCCTGAAAATATTAAAACATATCCTTTACTTAGAACATTTTCTTGATCAATCTGTTTATTTATATAAGAAAAGATCTCCACTTTATTTTGAACTCCAATTTCTTTTATGGAGCTATTATAAAGTTCTATTATTTGAGAATATTTAGCAGGTAAGGCAAAACCAGCTGCTATCAGAACAGCCTTTTTTTTAAATATCGTTTCATTTTCCTTGATTCTATCTTGAGTAAAACTGTAGATTATCGCAAGTATACTTATTAAAATAATTGAAATTATTATTACGACTATCAAATTCTTAAATAAATCATTAATCTTATCCTTTTTCATTTTGCCTCTTATTATATATTTTTTGTTATATTTTTTCTTTTTTTTGGTTATTTTTTTACTTATTTTTTTTACCCACTTCTTTCACAAGATAATCTATGAATGGAGCAAAGGTATTAGAAGTAAGTATAGCGAACATGGCGCCTTCTGTCCATATTCCAAATATTCGAATTATTATAGTCAATATACTATAAAGTGAACCATAAATTACCTTTCCAATTTTTGTTGTTGCTGAAGTTACTGGATCTGTTATCATAAAAAAAAGCCCGAAAAACCAGCCTCCAGTTAACATCATATATATTGGATTGGGAGACTTACCTGTGAAATATAAAATAGAAGAAAAAATAATAAAACTTATAAAACCACTTAAAACAATATGCCATGAGGCATATTTTTTATATATCAAAAATATTCCAATTATTAAAATCAATATTATAAAACCTTCACCAATAGATCCAGATTTATTTCCGAATAGAAAGTTTATTATCAAATTTATATCGAGCTTAAAAGATGGACCATTAGATAGTATCTCCTTTAAAGGTGTGGCAGAAGAGATAGTATCAACTTTAAACCTTAAAAGACCAGCTGGGAAATTTATCAAAGGTTTAACCCATTTTGATGTTAGATATGAACCAAATGAAATATAAATAAATGCTCTTGAAGTTATTGCTGGATTAAAGACATTTTTTCCAAAACCGCCAAATAGCATTTTACTGAAGGTAATTCCAAAAATAATTCCAACGACAGATATCCAAATAGGAATATTTGGTGGAAGAGTCAATACATACAAGATGATAGAAACAAATATTGCAATCGATACCTTTTGTTTTAATAACTTTGCTATAAAGTATTCTGTTAATAAACCAAAAATCATTGTAACAGTAAAAAGAAGAAGTACATTTAGTCCATAATAATAAGTACCAATAATTAAAAGTGGAATCAGAGCAAAAAATGTTTTACTCATCATGGGTTGTTTTAAGAAATTTTGTTTGAAAAATGAATTAATTTTTTCCATCAAAAATCCTTTTAACTTCATTCACTATTATACTATTAATTTAATAATTTCAAAATCTGGTTCGCTAATTTTTAAAATTAAAGGATTATATTAAAAAATAGGCTGTCCTTATTGATGGACAGCCCTATTTTATTGCTATAAAATAAATTACTAGAAATCTTCGCAAAGAATTTCAAAATAAGATTGTGGATGTGCACATACTGGACATTTAACTGGTGCTTCTTCTCCTTGGTGAATATGACCACAATTTCTGCATTTCCAAAGTTTCGGAACTTCTCTTGCAAACATCTTTTTTTTCTCAATAAGATCAGCGAGTTTTAAGTATCTCTGTTCATGATGTTTTTCAACATTGGCAATTCCTCTATATAAAACCGCAATCTCTTGAAAACCTTCCTTTTCAGCGATATCTGCGAAATTAGGGTAAAGTTCAGTATATTCCTCATGCTCTCCCATTGCTGCAGCTTTTAGGTTTTCTAATGTTGTACCAATCTTACCAGCTGGATAGGAAGCAGTAATTTCGACAGCTCCTCCTTCAAGAAAACTAAAAAACCTTTTTGCATGCTCTCTTTCATTTTTTGCAGTTTCATCAAAAATTGCAGCAACCATCTCATATCCCTCTTTTCTTGCAACTGATGCAAAATAATCATATCTCATTCTTGCTTGTGATTCCCCTGCAAAAGATTTTAGTAAATTCTTTTCTGTTTCTGTTCCTTTTACACTTTTCATAAACCCCTTCCTAATAATAAAACTTATTTTTCAATTTAAAAAAAGCAATAAATTTGAAATAAAAATCTAAAAATTATTAACTTTTCCAAACTCCATGAATGTTACAATAGATTCTTGCTTCAAGTTTTTCACCACTGCAATTGAAAGTCGCATTGGGCTTCATACCAGGTGAAAGCATCGCAATATGTCTTACTCCATCAGCAATAAGTTCAATGAACTCTATGTAATGTTTTTCTTCCATAGGATGAGGAACTGAACCAACTTCAACAACAATAGAATTATTTTCTTTTTTAATGATTGGAATATGTTTTTCCTTTGATGCTTCTACAGTATTTTCCTCTAAATATTTCATGGGTTGATTACAACAAACAAGTTCTCCTTTACCTTCATGCAACACTTCAACAACATTTCCACATATTTCACACTTATAGATACCATACATTTTAGCCATAAACTCCTCCTAAACTATTAAATAATTTTAAATCCTTAATAAATTATATTAAAAAGAAACAAAAAGGTCAAAAAAAAAATATAAAAATTACTCATATTCTTTTAATAGATTTACCAACTTATTATAATGAGACTTTTCTTCTAATATAATACTTTGCAAGATTTCATAATCAGCACTATTTAAATATTTTTGAAGTTCAAAGTAATAAAGTATTGAGTAAAGTTCCACATCTATCGCATAATTTAAAATATCAAGGATATTCCCTTTTTCTAATTTCTTTTCCTTAATCTTAAATAGAGAAATATTTGCATATTGATAGAGATATTCATAATAATCATCAGGAGGTGGATTTTCGGGATCATAAGACTTTTCTTTCTCCAAAAGTTTTAAAAAAAATGAAGAATGTTCTTTTTCCTGGCTTGCCAAATCACTAAAAATCTGCTTGAGTTCAGTTTTTGTTTGCCCTGCAGCAGATTCTCTATAAAATTTTTCTCCTCTTTGTTCAAGAGCTATAGCTAGATTAAGTAATTCTGTTAAATTTAATTCTTTTTCAATCTTCATATATTCACCTTTTATTGATTTTTCCAACATTAAAGAATATACATCAAAAAAAATATAATTTCAATAGTAAATTTCTTTTAACAATGCCTTTGTCGATTCTCCCTTCCCCATGGTAAATATATGTATTCCATCTACCTTCAACTCTAAAAGTTTTTTGATATAATTTGCCATATATTTTATCCCGATCTTAAATTCTTCTTCTTTACTTTTTGCCTGTTGCATTTTTTTAATGAAATTTTCAGGAATATTGATAAAAAATCTTTTTGGTAAATCGTAAATAGACTTTAAACTTACTATTGGTTTTATACCTATAATTATTGGGACATTTATTGACAGTTTTTTCAATTTTTGAATGAAATTTTTTACTACTTTTAAGTCAAATACCATCTGAGTAATAATAAAATCAGCTCCAGAATCTACTTTTCCTTTTAAGTATTTTAAATCTTCATAAAGATTTGGTGATTCATAATGCTTTTCAGGATAACCTGCGACTCCTATGCAAAAATCTGTAGCAGAAGTCTTAACTGACTGATATAGGTATCTTCCATTATTCATTTCTTTTATCTGACTTACTAAACCTGCGGAATTTTGATGATAATTAAAGTCACCATTTCTCGCAATAACATTTTCTTTTTTTAAATCTCCTCTAACCACAAATAGATTTTCTATCCCTATAAGATTTAAGTCGATGAGTAAATCTTCTATTTGAAATTTATCCATAAAACTGGATAAAATATGAGGGATTACATCTATTTTATATCTATTTTTCAATGCTACTGTTGTTCCAATTGAACCTGGTCTTTCTATTTTATCTGCTTTTATTATTCTGTCTTCAGTCTCTATATATGAATTAACTGGAGGATGTCTTGTTACACTTATAAAATCTATTGGATAGACTAATAGTTGATCGATTACCTCAAATATTTTTTCTAGATTTTGCCCCCTATCAGGGGGTAGAATCTCTATAGAAATAATCTGTTTTTCTTTTATTTTATCTATTAATTTCATTTTTTATCCTTAACTTTTATTTTTATTTATTATCTTTTCAATAATCCCTAGGGCATCAAAGGGATCTTTGGCGTAGAAAACCCCATATTTTGAAGCAATTTTTTCATTCATAGATGCACCACCTGCAATAACAGGTATATTCAAGTTATTTTCTTTCAAAAGATTTACTACTTCATTTATCTCGTTTAAGGTTGTTGTCATCATTGCAGAAAGGCCTAAAATATCTGGATTCTCAGTTTTTACCTTGTTTAAGATTGTCTTACCATCTACATTTTTACCAATATCAATAACCTCGAACCCATAACTTTTTAATATGGTGGCAACAATTTTTTTACCTATATCATGAATATCTCCAGCCACTGTTGCCAAAAGAATTTTCCCTTTAAAACTTTTTTTCTCCTGCTCTATTAAGCTATTTAAATAATCGAAAGCCATCTGAACTGTTTCTGATGCCAAAATTAAATGTGGTAGAAAGATTTTACCTTCTGAATAAAGATCACCTATTTTTATCATTGCCTTTGATAAAATATCATTGCTAATCTTCATTGGTGCTTCTTCTTTTAATTTTTGGTTAACAAAATCAATGAGCAAATCTTTTTCTCCATTTAAGATAATCTGAATCAGTTGATCATTATCTTTCTTTATAGTTCTTACAGATTCTTTTTTGCTTAAAATCAGATTCGCCTCAATTATATTCATAGTCATTTCATTTGAAGAATCTAAAATCGCAGCTGATAAACCTTTTTCCATAGCAAGAGATAAAAAGGCAGAATTTATTTTCTCCCTTTCTGGCATTCCAAAAGTTAAATTTGATAACCCTATTATAGATTTCATATTTTTCTTACTTATGAATTCAATGATTTTCAAAGTGATTTTATAGTCATTCCCTATGGCTATAGGTAAAACCAAAGGATCAAAAAAAATTCTATTTGAGTCAATATTAAATCTACTTATAATCTGAGTCGCCTCTTTTATTGTTTTTATTCTTTTCAAATAGCTGTCTTCAACTTCATCTTTCATCACAAGAACTACAAGCATTCCTCCGTATTTTTTGATCAAATTTAAATGATCAATTAGACTTTTTTCATCGGCTTTTGATGAATTAATAAGAGCTCTTGCTGGATATTCTTTTAGTGCAAACTCTAGTAAATTAAGATCCTGAATATCAAGGGAAAGAGGTAAACTGCAATATTTATCAAGATTAATGATTAAATTTTTTATATTCTCTTCAGTAAGAAATTTTTCAATTCCAGGATTAACATCTATACATAACGCTCCTTCATCTGTCTGATTACGAGCAAGTTCAATGATTTTTTCATAATCATTTTGCTCTATTTTTCTTTGAAGCCACTTTTTTGAGCTTGCATTGATCCTTTCGCCTATTATTAAAAATGGTTCAATATTTTTCAATTCTATTCTTGAAGATAAATATTGTTTATTGTTGAATTCTCTTTGTTTGGGTCTTTTCTTACCAATAAGTTTTACTATTGTTTTTATATGTTCAGCAGTTGTCCCGCAACAACCGCCAACAATATTAGCGCCCAAATCAACAAAATTCTTAAAATATATTGCAAACTCAACTGGATCCATATCATATATGAGCTTATCATCAATAAATATAGGTTTACCTGCATTTGGTTCTATAGAAAGTGGTTTATTGCAATATGAAGCAAATTGATTAAATACTGGTAAAATCTCTTGTGGATTTAATGAGCAATTTATTCCAGCAACATCTATATCAAGATCATTTATAACTGTCGCAAATATCTCTACCGATGTTCCATTAATGGTTCTCCCATCTTTTAAAAAAGTCATTTGAGCAATAATAGGAATATCTTCATCAATATCTCTTATGGCGAATATCGCTGATTTTAACTCTTTAATATCTGAAAATGTTTCTAATATTATTCCATCAACTCCAGAATCTATCAATATTTTTGCCTGCTGCTTAAATATTTGATACGATTCAAAAAAAGATAGATCTCCATAAGGTTTTATTTGCGTTCCAGTAGGTCCTATATCTCCAAAAACTAAACTTTTTGATGCAACTTTTCTTGCAATTTTGACTGCCGAATAATTAATATTTTCTAATTGGTTTGCATATCCAAATGATTCTAGCTTAAATCTATTAGCACTAAAGGTATTAGTTAATAGAATATCTGCTCCTGCTTTAATATATCTATTATGCAACTCTTCCACTTTAAATGGCTCTACAATATTTAATATTTCAAATAATTTTTCATTACATCCCATTCTAATAAATTCAGTCCCATAAGCTCCGTCTAAAAAAAGAACTTTTTCTTTTATTAAACTTAAAAATTCTTCTCTTTTCATATGTACCATCCTACAAAACATATTGTTGTTTTTTTTGGATATATCTCTCCACTTTCAAAAACAGAAAACTCACCTATATCAAAAAGATTTTGAACTATAAACTTATTAACTGTTATATCTACATTTCCATAACCTGGGGAAAATCTTCTTGTACCTCTCATCAAACTTTTGGCTTTAAGATATTTGTCAAAATGCCAATTTAATGCTTCAATAGATTCTGAACCCCATGCATCTGCTACTACAGCTTCAAATATTCTATTTTCATTTAGCAGATTCTGTAGGAAGTCATCGAAGATTTTACCTAATGTTGAAATAAAAATTGTCATTTTTTTAATATCTTTAAATTGAATAGGAATTATCTCTTCAGTCAGCTGGTCTAAGTAAAATGAATTATAATAGATTTTTGGTTCTAACATAAAAGTAGATCTATAATAAATTTCATTCATTTTCTTTATAAGATTTAAATCTTTACTTTGAGAACTAAAAGGAATCAAGCACCTTGAATAGAATAATTTAATTTCTGGGAAGCAGTATATTTTGGGTGGAATATATATTTTATATTTCATAAATTTTCTCCATTTTAAGTAATAGTTATTTAAGAAATAGTTATAAGTTCATATGGAATTTTTCTGTATATCAATTCTGGAACTTTACCACCTATAAAGATATAGCCATCTATTATTACTATTATTCCTTGAATCTTGTGAATAAGATAACTTTTAATAATATTTTCTATCATAGCAATATTTAAATTTTTTATTAAGTTACATATGGAGGTCGCGGCAGCGTCTGAAAGTATTGGATCTGAAGAAATTACTGTAACAGAATCAGCATTTCCAAAACTAAGTGAGTGACCCATCCTACCAGAAGATGTGCATACTCCTATAATATTTTCTTCTGGTAAAACATTTAATGCTAAACCCTTCACTTTTTCCCCGCTATAAATTCCGATAGTCACAGGTTTATTTATATACATCGCTATGTCCCCACCATTTTCAAAAACCACAAATTTACACCCTTTTTTTATTGCAGCTTTTACTCCATAAAAAGCAATAGCCCCTGCAACTGATGCCATTGGCCCGACTTCAAATAATGCCGATGATTCAGCCATTTTTCTTACAATTTCTGAAGCATATTTATTAACTTCATATGAAGATAAGGTTTTTACGAAGGTATTATCCTTTTGAATATAACTTTCTAGTAATTTTCTCTGTTTAATTACTTCATCTAGTATGAACTTAAGATATTTCTCTTGAGTAATAATAGACGCTACGGTTTGTTTTATTTTAATTTTGAATCTTTTTTCAAACATATTAATCTCCTAAAACTATTGCTTTTAGTGGACAAATATCTTTACAATTTCCGCATGTTGTGCAGTTATCAGGGTTAAAAATTATCCTATGATTTTCATCCATTTGAAAAACATCATAAGAACAAAGAGAAGTACAATAACCACAGTTTATACATTTTGAATTATCCCATTTTATCTTACTATTTCCAATAATTTCAGCTTTTGTATAATCGGGATAATCAAAATATCTATTTACTATTTCTAAATTTTTTATTTCTCCATCTCTATTTAGCCTTTCTATTGGTGTTGTTAAAAAAAATTTACCGTTTTCTATCCATATTTTTAAAAGATTTGATATCTGTCTTGCCATATAAATGCTAGAAATAGAGGATGATTTTATCCTTTTCCCATTTAATTCAACATAACCAGATTTTAACTCCGCATAACTTACTTTTTTCAATATTGTCTTTGCTCTTTTTTTAACACCATAATCTATTAGATTTGTATAAATATCTTGGTCCAAAACTGAAGTATTTCTTGCTATTCCTATATTTAGTATAGGGATTGGTACTCCTATACCAACATACAAAGTTACCCCATAACCATTAACTTTAGCGGCTTTAATAAATTCTGGCTTCATTTTTTTTAAGTTACCTTTAACCATTAGATTACCGAAACCAGTTTTTGGTGAATGTTGGGTTCCACTCCCGATAATATAACCTTGATCTCCACCTAAAAATATTCTTGTTCCAAGTCCTATGGTTTCATATTCAGGATCATTATTTAATGGAGAAAGTTCTCCTCCTCCACAATATGTTATATTTCCCATATTTGGTAGAAGTTTCCCCATATAGGTGTAAACTGTTTCATTGCTAGTATTTGTCGCTGCATTATACTTCTGGTATGAATTTCTTGGATTTATCATTATTGCTTGATTTATCTCATTAATATTAATCCATGTTTCTAATTCTTTTCTTGGGTAACAATCTGTCCCATGAGATATCGCTTTTAATTTTATATTTTTCCCTCTTATAAGTTCTTCTATTACATTTGCACCACCATACTCAAATTTTTCTTTCTCCGATAATTCAGTAGCACCAAGATATGCATCAACTGCGGCGATACCAGAATAAGCAGGGACATCATTTAACCATATTTTTGTCATCTTTATTGGTGGATCTGAATGTCCGAAGTTCAAAAAGACTCCCGAAGAACACATTGCTCCAAAAGTCGCGGTAGTTACTACATCTACTATTTGATAAGCTTTTTCTAAACCACTATCTTTGACTATATCTTTCATCTCTTCTACTGTGACAACTTTAACGGTGCCTTTTTTTATTTTTTCATTTATCTGTTCTATACTTCTTTCTTTCATTATTAACTCCATAATTTAATAATTTTATTTAATTAAAATAGCTAAAATATACAAGTCTTAAGAAATCAAACTATTGATCAAATTTAAGATTAATTTTATCCCGGATTATAGGGGGATTTAATAATTACTTACCCAGTAAGTTAAACTAAATCCTCTCCTATACCGGGTTAGACATCATCATAGAAATTATTTTGAAAAAAATATTGAAAATTATTATAATAGATATTAATTTTGATTTTTTTGATAACGATAGAATTACAGTCCTTTTTGAAAAATAATGATATAAATTTGTAATTATCATATTTTTAATTATTTAAAATTTGTTACCTCTTTTTTTGCCAAACAATTTTGATTTGTCAACAATTATTGATATTTTATTTTTTCGCTATATTTTTATTTAGGACAATAATAATGTTTCCTTTAATTCTTTTATCGTATTCTTATAATAGACTTTAAAATTACATTTGGGGTAATAATAAATGAAAAGAATATCATATCTTATATTTATCTTTTGTTTAATTATTTTTCTATGCTTTATTTCTTGTAAAAATAACGAAGAAAAAAAAATGAGTTATAATAATAATCCTGTGAAATGGATCAATGCTTTAGTTTATATAGATATCATAAATGAACAAAAAGAATATATTTTAATAGAGAAACCAGAATCTAAATCAAGGATTTCTTATCATTTAATAAACTTAACAGAAGATCAAAAAAGCTTTCTAGAAAAACTAAACGGAAAAATGGTAGAGGCACAGATTAAAATAGTAGAAGAATTATCCCCTTGGAATAAAAAGGCTTATCTTCTAAGCATCAAAGAATGAAAACAATTTGGTTATTATTGAGCCTTTTTAAAAATTATATTTATATTTATTGTCTTAATAATCTTTTTTAATTATTATTATAAGAGATTGTAAAGAAATCTTCCAATAAAAATTAATAAAATAAAATAATAATTAAATAAAAAAATAAAATAAATAAATAATAAAAAAAAATAAATGAAAAAAAAAGGAAAATTAAATGTTACAAAAATTTTTGAAAGCAAAAATTCACAGAGCTAAGATTACACAGGCTGATTTAAATTATGTTGGTTCAATAACTATAGATGAGGCACTATTAGAAGCAAGCGGGATAAAAGAATTTGAAGCCGTATGGATATATAATATAAATAATGGAGAAAGATTTGAAACATATGTATTAAAAGGTGAAAGAAACTCAGGCATAATAGGATTAAATGGTGCTGCAGCAAGAAATGCAATGGTTGGTGATCTTGTTATCATTGCAAGTTATATCTATCTTTCAGAAGAAGAATTAAATAGTTTTTCTCCGAAAGTTTTACTTGTTGATGAAAACAATAAAATAAACGAAGTTAGGAAATTCGATCTTTTAAATTAATATTTTCACTTTAAGTAGTGTTTTATAAAATATATATTTGGTATTTTAGAAAAAATATATTAAAACTCAGATCAAACAAGTAAAAATTTTTAAAAAATAAAAAGCAAGAAATTTGCATTTTTTAATTGTTTGAATTATTTTTAAATCACCCAAATAGAAAAAATTATCATAAAATTATTCAAATTATTTAAATTGAATTCCTTATTTTTCCGATATAAAGAAAAAGCAGAAAAATAAGGGAAAGGAGTCATAAAATGAAATTCTCAAAAATAGCTGTCTTATCTTTTATTCTGGTTATTTTTGCTGCCTTTTTAGTTAGCAATTCTAGCCTTACTGCTCAACAAACAATGAGCAAAAATGAGCTTATAACATCTATTGTTCTTGAAACATTCGAAAACAATGATAAAGGCTGGCATGCGGAAGGTTCAAAATATACAAAAACTGGTTTTCCACAATGGCAGACAAAGATTGAAAACTGGCCAACTTCCCTATTTGGCCAAAAAGGTGATCCAAACAATAAATATTGTTTTGGAGTAAGAACCTCGTATTATAGAATGGGATATAACTATTTATGGATTCTCACAAAAGAACCTATGAAAATCCCTGGAATCGCAAAATCTTTTTATATTTGGGTTTGGGGAGCAAATTTTGCTTATGATCTTGAACTACAAGTTACAGATTATACTGGTATTAGCTATTCCTTACCTGGCGGAAAATTAAATTATCTTGGATGGAAAATTATCAGAATTGATGTCCCAAACTACATACCTCAACAACAAATTCAACTACCAAGAATTAAAAATTTACTCTTTGAAAAATTCATCATATGGTCAAATCCAGGCGCACCCCTTGAAAACTTTTATGTTTATTTAGATCATTTTTCAGTTTTAACAGATATAGCGCTTGAAACATATGATGGAGATTCATTAAACAATGTTGATCAGATTTGGACAAATCCAGAATCTAATCAACAGGGTAATAAATAGGTTAAAGTAACCCATATAAAGGATGGTTACCATGAAAAAGATAAAATATTTAGTTTTTATTTTAATTTTATTTGCTGGTTTTTTATTTTCAAATCTTTTAAATTTAAAAGCTCAACAGGTTTCTACATCTCAAAATATGGAACCTGGCGTCCAAGAAGGTGAACTTCTTGCAGATATCATTATTTCAAAATTTGAAGATGCAGAATCATGGTCTGGTCAAATGCCTCTTGATCAGGGAAATATCTTTTTGATGAAAAGATACGGTAAACCAAATGCTCTTCCTCAAGTCGATCCAACAACAGGCATTGAAAACAAATATGTCCTTGGTGTAAAAGTAATGTTCAATAAAAGAGGATATAATAGATTTATTGTAAGACCTCCAAGACCTATTAAAGTTCCTGGTATTACGAAATCTCTTTCAATCTGGGTAGCAGGAAGAAATTTCAGCCATACCTTGATTTTTGTTGTTAGAGATTATTACAATCAAGATAAACTTTTAAAAGTAGGAACTTTAAATTTCTTAGGTTGGAAAAGACTTACTTTCGTTATCCCACCAACTTTAGTTCAAGATGAATATCATTATACCGAGCTTGAAGGTATAACTTTCATGGGTCTTGCTGTTGAAACAAGCCCTGAAGAATCCTATGGAACATTCTATGTCTATTTTGATGAGTTAACAGCAAAAACAAATGTCTTTAATATGTCTACTCAAGATAAAGATGACATGATAGACAATTGGTAAATCTCCTTTCCATATCTATAAAAAAGGGACTATCTTTAGATAGCCCCTTTTTTTATTCTCTTTTTCAAAAGATTATATATAAATAGGTTTAAATATAATAATTTTAGCTCTACATTGCCTTATCAACTATTTCATCTATAAGATTTGAATCGGCAATTTCAGGTATAGTAATGTGAGAATTGCTCTCTCTATTATTATAAAAAACTGCTGTAGTTATGGCATTTTCGTTTCTTGCCCAAGATCTTCTTGCAATACCACCTATTACATCCCAGCTAACGGCACTTTTTATTATTTTATCGGTTTGTTCAGTGCCATCTAGAAGAAGACCGAAACCACCATTGAATGCCTTACCAATTCCAACACCACCACCATTTGATAAGACTGCTAAAGTCATTCCTCTTGCGCAGTTTCCAGCAAAACAATGAACTGCCATTTCTGCCATTACATTACTACCATCATATATATTTGCAGTTTCTCTAAATGGTGAGTCTGTACCAGAAACATCATGATGATCTCTTCCTAACATTACAGGTCCTATCTCCTTGTTTCTTACCATCTCGTTAAATTTTAATGCGATTTTTACTCTGCCTTCCTCATCCGCATAAAGTATTCTTGCCTTTGTTCCAACAACAAGTTTATTTTTTTCAGCGTCTCTTATCCAATTATAGTTATCTCTATCTTGAGCTCTTCTTTTTGGATCTATACATGACATTGCAGCAGCATCTGTTTTTTTTAAATCTTCATCTTTACCAGAAAGACATACCCATCTAAATGGACCATAACCATAATCAAAACAGATTGGTCCCATTATATGTTCAACATAAGATGGAAAAATAAAGCCTTCAGAAGTATCTAATCCATTTTTTGCAATATCTTTTTCTCCAGCATCAAAAACAGCCTTCATAAATGAGTTACCATAATCCCAGAAATAAGTTCCTCTATTTACCATCTCTCTTATAAGATTAAACTGTTTTTTCAGCGATTCATCTACTGCTTTTTTGAATTTTTCCGGTTGCTTTTCAAGTAAATTTCTGGCTTCTTCAAAAGAATATCCCTGAGGGATATAACCCCCTTCATAAACAGCATGGCAAGAAGTCTGATCCGATGCAAGTTCTATTGTAATATTATTTTTTACTGCATATTCCCATAAATCTACAATATTACCATAATAAGCTATAGATAAAGGTTTCCCTTCTTTTTGAGCAGCTTTAGCTATTTCGAAAGTTTCTTTGATATCTTTACATATTAGAGAAACCCATCCCTGTTTATGTCTTGTTTCTATCCTTGAATAATCTACTTCAGCTATTATTCCTATCCCTCCAGCAATCTCAACTGCCTTTGCCTGTGCGCCACTCATTCCACCAAGTCCAGAAGAAAGATAAATAACACCAGCAAGATTTTTTTCATCTGGAATTTTTAAATACAATCTTCCAGCATTTAATAGTGTTATATATGTTCCATGAACTATCCCTTGTGGGCCTATATACATCCACCCACCAGCTGTCATCTGCCCATAATTTGCGACTCCCATAGCTGCTGCGACAGCAAAATCTTTTGGATTATCATACATTCCAACCATGAGTCCATTTGTTGATATTACTCTTGGAGCATCTTTTTTACTAGGAAATAAACCTAAGGGATGCCCTGATTGAACTACAAGAGTCTGTTCATCTGTTAATATCTCTAGGTATTTCTTGATTAACCTATATTGCATCCAGTTTTGCATTACTTGTCCAGTTTCACCATATGTAACAAGTTCATAGGGATAAAGTGCAATATCAAAAGAAAGATTATTATCTATCATTACCTGTAATGCTTTGCCAGCAAGGCTATTACCTTCATATTCATCTATTGATTTCGGTTTTATATCTCCTTGTGGTCTATATCTATATCCATAAATTCGACCCCTAGTTAACAGCTCCTGTAAAAATTCTGGTGCAATCTGTGAATGTAGATTTTTTGGTACATAACGAAGAGCATTCTTTAGCGCAACTTTTATTTGATATTTGTTAAGAGGCATCCCTCTTGATGGTGCTCTTCTAATACCTTGGACGAATTGTGGGTATTCTGGAAGTGTATCTGGCAACTTTATTTCCTTCATCGTTCTTTTTCCCCCGAAATTTTTTATCTAATTTATATATTCCTTGGTTATTTTATATTAACAATATATGTATTTTTTACGGAATTCATCTATTAAAGTTTAATTTCATCTTATTAGTGTTTAGTATTTTATTTTATAAATATATTCATTATAAATGGAATTTTTTAAGCTTTCCCAGCAGAGCCCAAAACATTCATATTTTTATCCATATACATTTTAATTAATTCTTCTCTTGCTGGACCAAGATATTTTCTTGGATCAAACTCTGCTGGTTTTGTAGCAAGGGCTTCTCTAATCTTTGCTGTCATTGCTAGTCTTCCATCAGAATCTATATTTATCTTGCAAACAGCAGATTTAGCTGCCCTTCTAAGCTGATCTTCTGGGACACCAACAGCATTTTCCATGTTTCCACCATACCTGTTTATCATATCTACATAATCTTTTAATACACTTGATGCACCATGTAAAACTATAGGAAATCCTGGAATCCTTTTTTCTACCTCTTCAAGAATATCGAATCTTAAAGGAGGGGGATTTTCACCAGGTTTTACTTTAAATTTATATGCCCCATGTGAAGTTCCAATTGCAATAGCTAGCGAATCGACTCCTGTGGATTTTACGAAATCTTCAACCTCTTCTGGTTTTGTATAGTGATGAACCTCTGATTGAACATGTTCTTCAATACCTGCTAAAACTCCAAGTTCTCCTTCAACAGTAACATCAAATTCATGTGCATATTCAACAACTTTCTTTGTAAGAAGAACATTTTCTTCATAAGGAAGATGAGAGCCATCTATCATCACGGAAGAAAAGCCACTTAAAATACAACTTTTGCATAACTCAAACGAATCTCCATGATCCAAATGAAGGACAATTGGAATTTCTGGAAGTTTTTTCTCACTTGCAAGTTCCTTCATAAATTCGACTGCACCTTGAGCGAGGTATCTTAAAAGAGTCTGATTTGCATACTCCCTTGCTCCTTTTGAAACCTGTAAAATGACAGGAGAACTTGTTTGAACACAAGCAATAATTATGGCTTGAAGTTGTTCCATGTTGTTAAAATTATATGCAGGTATGGCATAGCCACCCTTTAATGCTTTTTTAAAAATTTCCTTTGAATTCACAAACCCAAGTTCCTTGTATGATACTATCATAAAATTCTCCTTTATCTTTTTACTTTCTAACTTAAATCAATTATAATAATCATATTTTTGAAATCAACTATTTTAATCTTTTACAAAAATCTTTTTTTAAAAATCTCTTCAAAAGGTTGTTTCCAATAAATTTTCCCACCATTTTCTATTGTTTCATAGATTCTATATTTAGAAAGGATCTCCTCTGGCGAAAACCAGAGTTTTACCTCATATTCTGAAGCATCATTAAAACTTGCATGTATTACATTTTCGAATCTAACGAGTACATGCCCATTTTCATCAAATATTTCATTCCCTTTTTCATCTTTTACTATTACATTTCTTCCATATTTCTGTCTTAAAGTAACAATCTTTTTATCTGGTTCTATTTCCATGGGATTAGTTTTTCCAACAATTGAACGAATTATACTGCATGCATTATCCCCAGCATATACAAAGGCATAAACCCAGGGAAAACTATGATAACCACCTAAAAGATATTTTATGATATCTTGATAAAAAGGTTTATCCTTATGCTCATAATAATGATAAGCCGCAAGTTGGTAAGTTGGTTCTATGACTTTTGCACCAACAAGGAAAAGGTCTTCCCTTTCAAGATGTGATAGTACTTCCCCAACCAAAGAAAGCTCAACACCATCAGGTTTAATAAGAACAAGGCTATGTTCCATTTTATTTCCTTTCTTCTATTTCTTCATCATTTTTCAAAATTTTAACCTCTATCTTATCAAAATAATACTTTGAAATAATTAAAAATCCACTTTTAGTATTTATATTTTCTTTCAAGTCTTTTTTATCATAAAATAATAGTTTAATGAATCTTTCTTTTACAATTTTATCAACAATAAAAGTCCTACCAATATCAAAATTTATTGATTTAAATTTATCAAAAATTCTTTTAGGTATTTTTGTTTCAATTACTTGAATAATATCCCCTTCTCTAACCTGTCTTAAATTCATGGGATTTCTAACTCATAAATAATATTTTTACCCTATACTATTAATTATTCTTTTTACTCTATACTCTTGAAATGTAATATCGATATCTAATTTTTTAGCTAATTCTTCAATCTCTTCTTTATAGACAAGATTATTCACCAAAGTTGTCCTTGTCTGGAATTCTATACCACTATTTTTAATTAACTTTAAAGTCTCAACAATAATGGAAAAATCAAAATTTTTTAATCCAATTGTCTCGGGGTATTTTTCAGGAATATTTTTAATATCTAATGAAACAAAATCAATAAGATTTTCTTCTATTAATTTTTCAATAACTTTTGGATTTGACCCATTAGTATCCAACTTTATTAGAATCTTATTTCTCCTAAGATCCCTTATAAAATCGATTAAATAATCTCCATTGATTGTTGGTTCTCCTCCAGAAATACATATACCGTCTATTTTGCCCTTTCTTTTTTCGATAAAGCTTAAAATATTCTCAAATGGTATGGTTTTTATTTTATTTAGGCTTTTTTCATCAACCAGATCAAAATTATGGCACCATGGGCAGCGAAAATTACATCCACCTAAGAATAGCACACTACATACTTTTGAAGGATAATCTATTAAACTTACTGGAATAAAACCTTTAATTTCTACCATAAAATATTTTAATTATATCTTAAATACTTTTCTTTCGTAAAATTCCATTCTCTTACCATCATTCCAGTTTTGAACAGGACGATAATAGCCAACTACTCTTGAATATACCTCACAAGGAATGACCTTTTGCATAATATTGTCATTTATAAAATTTTTCCTATCTTGGGTAAAAGTGTTCTTTTGATCGATATCTTTCTTGTGTATATCTTTATTTTCTTCAGAAAATAAATCATATTCAATGAAATTACTTTCAAAATTTCTTTTATCATTTTTAATCTTTTCTTTTAACATATTTTTATCTTCAATTTTTATCTTATCATAATTGAAAGCTTCAATTTCATTTAATAAAACTCCAAATTGATCCAATTCTTCTGTACTATGCTGTTTTTCACATATCCACTTTTCCCCTGGTATATAACCATGAACCGGGCAGATGCTATATGTTGGAGTGATTGAAAAGTATGGTAAGCTATAAGTATATGCAATTTTTTTAATAAGATTTTTCAATGCTTCAATATCTACTATATGCTGTCCTACAAAGATATGTAAAACAGTACCTCCAGTAAATTTGCTTTGAATTTTATCTTGATGATCACAGACTTCAAAAAGATCGTCAGAAATATTTACTGGAAGTTGTACTGAGTTTGTATAGTATGGTCTTTCTTCTGTCCCAGAAGTAATAATATTGCCAAACTCTTTCTTATCTATCAATGCTAGCCTATAACTTGCTCCTTCAGCTGGTGAAGCTTCAAGATTATACATATTCCCTGTTTCCTCAGAGATTTTTTCGATTCTCTCAAGGATAAAATCTAATGTTTTTTCTGCAAATTCTTTCCCTTCATCTTTCAAATAAGAAATTTTAAGCAAGTTTTGAACTGCCTCATTCATACCTATAAGGCCAATTGTAGAAAAATGATTAGCCCAGTAATGTCCAGTTCTTAGTTTAACATCTTTTAGGTAAAACTTCGTATATGGGTAAAGACCATTATCTGTTAAGTCTTCGATGATTTTTCTTTTTAATTCCAAAGAAGTTTTAGATATCCTAATTATTTCATCTAACCTATTGAAGAATTCTCCTTCATTTTTTGAAATAAAGGCAAGTCTTGCAAGATTTATAGTAACAACACCAATTGAGCCAGTCATTGGATTTGAGGCAAAAAGACCTCCTCTTCTAATCGAGTGATCTTTTTGCTCTTCAATTATCTTCGAAAGTCTTTGCTTTATTTTTTTATTATCCAATTTTAATCTACAGCACATACTTCTTGAATCTTCGACATTCATTGAAGAATTAACAAAATTACTAAAATATGGCGTACCATATTTTGCGGTAAGTTCCCATAAAGGATCATAATCTTTTTGATTAAAATCAAAATCCTTTGTAATATTTATTGTTGGTATGGGGAAAGTAAATGGTCTTCCCTTTCCATCCCCTTCAAGCATTACTTCGCAAAAAGCCTTTAATATCATCTTCATCTCGGGTTTATACTCTTGATAAGTCGAATCAAGAAGTTGACCACCAATTATTATTGCTTTATCTTTTAAGTTCGGAGGAACAACAAGGTCAAAAGTAATATTTGTAAATGGAGTCTGAAAACCAGTTCTTGTTGGAACATTCAGATTAAATATAAATTCTTGCATAGATTGTTTGACTTCATTATAGTTAAGCTTGTCAAATCTAATAAATGGAGCCAGTAAAGTATCGAAATTTGAAAATGCCTGTGCACCTGCAGCTTCACCCTGCATAGTATAAAAAAAGTTTGCAATCTGTCCCAAAGCTGTCCTAAAGTGTTTTGCTGGTTTGCTTTCAACTTTACCAGCAACACCAGTAAAACCTAGAAAAAGAAGTTGTTCTAAATCCCATCCAACACAGTATGAAGATAAAGAACCAAGATCATGAATATGAATATAGCCTTTTCTATGAGCCTCTGCTATATCTGGTGTATATATTTTATTTAACCAATATTCCGAAATTAGTGTTGAAGATATATGAGAATTTAAACCCTGTAGAGAATAACTCATGTTAGAGTTTTCTCTAACCCTCCAGTCATTTTCTTTGATATAATCCTCAATCATAGAAAATGCGGCATTAAAAGCATTGGTAATATTTCTTGCTTCCGCTCTTTTAGCACGATAAAGGATATACATCTTTGCGGTTTTTCTATAACCCATATTCATCAGGGTTTCTTCGACAAGATCCTGAATAGTTTCGATATCCACTATTTCAGTTTCAATCCTTGACACAACATAACCTGTAGCTTCCCAAGCTTTTGCTTCATCTCCCTCTTTAGATACAGAAAAAGCTTTGCTGATAGCATTTGCGATTTTTGAAGGATCAAACTCGACTATTTTACCATCTCTTTTTTTGACAAGATTGGCAATTTTCGAAGATTGCCTTGATTTTACAAGCTCTTTAACATAGATTTTCATAAAATCCTCCACATGATAATCTCTTACTCGTCTTCCGGCTTCAGGGCTTCCTACATACTTTTATTTCCTCCTTCCCTTCGCAGTAAAACCACTGGGAAGGTAAAAATATTTCGATACCCTTTCACGGCTGTGTGGACAGCACAGGCATCTAACCTGTTTCCGTTAGTAAGAAATCTATAGATTTTTATCAAACTTTTCTATAATTTCAATAAAAAATAGTATTAGAAAATTTTATTTAAAATCTTAATAAGATCTTCCATACTGTATGGCTTAAATAGAAAATAAATATTTTTTTCCCTACTAAGTTCAAGTACTCTTTCATCATTAGATAACCCTGTGGTTAAAATCACTGGAATATCTTTATTTTTAATATTATATTTTTCTTCAAGAATTTTATAAAGTTCATATCCAGAAATTTTTGGCATTATAAGATCTAATATAATCAAAGAGATTTCATTTTTATAAGTTTCATATGTTTCAATGAAATTTTGAGGATCTTTTACTTCATAAACATTAAAATCCACTTTTTCTAAAATCTGTTGTAAAACCTTTCTCAAATTATCTTCATCGTCTATTATAATTGCTCTTTTCCCCTTAAATTTCTTATTTATACTTATCTTTTCTTCTTCGATTAAACCTTCATTCTCTATCTTCTTATAGATAGGGAAATATAGTTTTATCTCAGTTCCAATTTCGACCTCGGATATTACTTCTATAAAGCCTTTATGACTTTCAACAATGTTATAGACCATTGTTAAACCAAGTCCACTGGATGTTGCTTTTTCTTTTGTAGAAAAAAAGGGATCAAATATTTTATTTAAGTTTTCTTTCGGTATTCCAACACCATTGTCTTTAATAGAAACATAAGCATACTCTTTATTATCTTTTTCTAACTTGTTAATGGATATAAGAAGTTGACCTCCTTTTTTCTCATTTTCTTTTTTCATAATAGTCATAGCATGATATGAGTTTATACATAGATTTAATATCGCCTGCTCAATCTGAGTTTCTGAACCATAAATATATAAATTTATTTCTGGATCACTATTGAAAGAAATTTCAACAGATTTATCAAAAGAATGTTCGCAAATTTTTATTACATTCTCTATGCATTTAGTAAGGTCTACTATTGAGAATCTTGTCTCATTTTTCTTAGTCAAAGATGAGAGTTGGTTTACCACCAAAGAAGCTTTCTGAGTGGTTAGTTTTAAAATATCTATATACTCTTCTAACTCTTCTTTACTTATTTTATTTTCATTTTTAATATCGTTATCCATCAGTGAGATTGTCCCTGTAATGGTTCCAAGAATATTATTGAAATCGTGTGCAATACCTGCCCCTAAATGCTGTATACTTTCCATTCTTTGCATTTTATTTATCATATCTACCTTTTTTACATTTTCCGTTTCATCATCTATCTTTATAATAATGCCTTCAAGGTTGTTTTCATAGTCCATAGAAAAAAGGGGAATCAATGATATAGTATGAATTTTATCTTTCCATTTATCTAGTTCGATTACTTTTTGCTCTATCACTTTTGGTTCTAATTTATTGATTACAGAAGATATTTCATTTTCTATTTCAATAAAATAACTATCAACTTCATAGATCAATTTATTTAAGCATAAATTTGATTCAACGAAGAATAATTTTTCTGCCATTTTGTTCCATAGACTAACCCTAAATTCTTTATTAATAAGAATTATTGCATTAGGTAAATTATCTACAATACCATTTATCAATGATATTACTGAGTTTAGTTTAACAGTCATTGAATTAAAGGCACTAGAAATATCACCAATTTCATCATTTGAATTAACCTCAAGCCTATAACTGTAATCCCCTGAAGTAATTTTATTTATTGAAAAAAGAAGCTGCTCTAAAGGATTTGATAGGTTTTTGGAAATTATAAAGATAATTGTAAATGATATAGAAAATAATAAAACAACTATTGTAAGAAATAGTGCTATTTTAATTTTGAGTTGAGAATAAAAAAAGGTGCTGAAGTTATAACCTATCTTCGCTTCTCCAATCTTTTGCTTATTATCACTAATAATAGGTATATTTACTTCATCTATAAATACCGAAAGTCCTGAAAATTTCTCTCTATAAGATTGGTTAATTAAAAATCCAGAGTCATCATAGATATAGACATAACTAACGACTTCTTCGCTTAAAAATTTCTGACAATTCTTTTCTACACCATAATAGTCGTATCTTTCAAGAGATGGCGTTATCAAAGATATAAATAAAGTAGTTAATTTGTTTTCAACAGAATGTTTTTGATTTTCATAAAACCTATCTAAAAAAAGACTTATCAGTGTTATTGCTATTAAAAGAAAAACTCCGATTGATATTATTATATATAGTGTAAGTTGAAAAGATATCTTATTTTTATATTTTTTTTTCAAATTTAAACCTTTTTTTTATTTTTATTTATATACTGAATCAATTATCATTTTATTCTCAATAATCTTTTCTTTTAGTTGATTTAAAAGCAATTGAATATCTTCCGAAATTAGATTTTTTGTATATTTCATCTCAGAAAGTGCTACTCCATTTTCTTTTAAGCCAATTCTAAAATTCTTATTGTCAAAACGATTGTTTATTATTTTGTCAATAATATAAATGATTCCAGTATCAAGATTCTTAATCATAGATGTTAGAATCTGTCCGGGGACAATGTAATCCTGATCGGTATCTACTCCTATTGCTAAAATATTCTTATCTTTAATAGCTTCATAAATTCCGATATTTGTTTTACCAGCTACAGTATAGATTATATCGACATTAGAAGAATCTATAAGTTCAAGAGCTATCTTTTTACCAAGTTCTATATCTTGAAAAGGATCTATTTTTGAATATTGATCCATAAATTTTACTTCTATCTTTACATCTTTATCTATATATTTTATCCCCTGTTTATATCCAGCAAGAAAATCGTTTATTACAGGTATATTCATTCCACCAATAAAACCTACTGTTTTTTTCTTAGTTATCTTTGCTGCTAAAACCCCAGCCAAAAAAGAGCCTTCATTTTGCTTAAAACTAACCGTTGCAACATTTGGTGGATATTCTGAAAGTTCAGTATCCATACAAATAAAATAGGTTTTTGGATATAGTGGAGCTAACTCTAAAATAGCCTTTTCTGCTAAGAAACCATTCCCACAAATTATTATATTAAATTGTTCATTAATTGCTTTTTGTATACCATCTTTTATTTTATCAAAAGTTTGAGTTAAAAATAATTTATGTTTGATATTATAAAGTTTAGATGCCTTTTGAACTCCATTGAATTGCATATCAGCAAAACCTTTATCCCCTATGCCACTAATAACAAAGGCTATTTTGTATTTACTATTTGATAAATTATTCATTTTAGAGAAAAAATTGCTAAAAAGAATAAAAAAAACAAATAAAATAATTAAAGCTGATATTAAAAGTATCTTTTTCATTTATTTTCCTTTATTAAATACTGAATCTACTAAAATTTCGTTATCTATTATCTTTTTTTGTAAAATAAATATTTCTTTTATTCTGTCTTCACCAATTATATCTTTAGTATATAGCATTGGGCTTAATGCGACTCCATTTTCTTTTAAACCTAGGTAGTATGTCTTTGATTCAAACTTATTTTCTAAAACCTGTCCGATTATAAATACTATGGCTTGATCTAAGTTTTTCAATACAGAAGTAAGAATAACTTCAGGGACAATATAATCCTGATCAGTATCTACACCTATAGAGTATATGGAATATTCTTTGGCTGCATTAAAAATTCCGAGATTAGAAGCAGCTGCGACAGCAAATATAATATCAACATCTTTTTTTAATATCATCTCTTTCGCTGTATTATAAGCAACTTCAGGGTTATCCCATACTTTTTCAAAATCCTTAATATAATCAGATAGATATTTTTTGTATACAATTAAATTATTATTATAATATTTTATTCCTTGAAGGAATCCAATATAAAAGTCTTCGATAACATCAATCTCAACTCCTCCAATAAAACCTATTTTGTTTTTTTTTGTCATACTTGCCGCAAGATAACCTGCTAAAAAAGAAGCTTCATTCTGTTTAAAAAGAATAGAAGCGCTATTTGGATATAACCTGTCGACTTTGTTGTCTAAAATTACAAATTTTATAGCTGGATATTTTTGAGCAAAAATATCTATAACTTTTTGTCCAATATATCCCTCACCCAAAATAATAAGTTTACATCCGTTATCAATTAGCGTCTGTGTATTATTAATGATATCCTGGAAATTTTGAGGAGTAAAATATAAAAAATCTATTCCAAATAGCTTTTTTGCAAGAATTAAGCCATTATATTGCATATCATTAAAAGATTTATCTCCAAGTCCACCAAATCCAGTTATAAGTCCTACTTTAAATTTTTTTGTATCTACTTTGATTGTACTTGAATCCGCTTTATCATTAACTTTTATAATTTTCATTATATTTGACCAAAAAAGCCCCAATAAAATTACAATTACAATAATAATTATTATAAAAATATAAAACTTCATAGAATTGCTCTTTGACAGATTTTCTGTGTCAAATTAATTATAATTTATCATTACTTTAAAAGCAAAGAATACTATAGAATATCAAAGATTAATAATGAATTATTAAAAATAGACAAATAACTTTCAATTATCAATCAAAGGTTATTCATATATTTCATTTAGGAAAAAAGTATTACAGTAAAGTTGAAAAAGAGTATTGTATTCTTGTGTATAAGGGAAGTTTTTAAAATTACCAATACAAAACAGATAATCTTTATAAATAGCTTTACAGTAATTAAAGATAGTATCGTTTATTATAACAGTACCATAAGGTAAAGCGTTTGAAATATCTTTCGCAAAATCAATAAAAATCTCTTTATTATTAGAAATGACAAAATCATCCTTATTTAATACAAAAAAATAATCAAATTGTATAGCTTTTTGAATGAGATTAAAACCTTTTTCAAGTCTTATTATAAAGTTCTTTACTGGTATCTGGCAAAGATCTAGAAGTTCAATTAGAATTTTAGTATTTTCACTTGTTTTTATAGGATCCCTTACTATCAAACCATTTATATACTGTTTTGAAATAGAATCTACTGAAATCTGATTATTGTATAGAACTACTTTATTTTTACCAGTTAATTTTCCAAACCTATTTGCGACTTCAGCTTTAGATATCAAAATATCTGAAAAAATTGAATCTTCTGGATATCTAGATAATCCCACTGTAACAGTAATTCTTTGGTTGTTTATTATGTTTTCATTCACTATGTTTGTCCTAATTCTCTCTGCTATTATTAATGCCGCTTCTGGGGTAGTTTGAGGTATAAAAACAAGAAACTCTTCACCACCATACCTGCCAACTATATCAACCTTTCTAATAGAATTTTTTATTATATATGCTACTTTTGAAAGTACCTTATCTCCAAAATCATGACTATAAATATCATTTATTGATTTAAAATTATCTATATCAATAAATAAAAGAGATCCAGACTTTACCTTTGAAAGTGCGTTTTTAAGTTTATTCAAAAAATTATTTCTGACCAAGACTTTAGTAAGCGGATCATACATATTTTCCTGTGTAAGCAGATATTGATTATTTAAAAAAGATAAAATATTCTCTAAGAATGTTGCGAAATCTCCAGTTACTCCCCAATAAGGATTTATTAATAATTGACTTTCAAAAATTAAAAAATAGGAATATTCATCAAACTTATAAACACTCGATGATTCTTTTCTGGTAATCTGACCAAAATAATCAAGAATAGGAATAGCTAAAAATACATGCGGTTTTAATCTGTCATAAGAGATTGATTTTATTACAAAAGGGGAACTTTGAGTAAGAAAAATTTTAAAACATCTCTCATAATAATCTGATGAAAATTTGCTATATCCGTTTTTTTGAGCAATTTTCACTGCTTTAATAGAATAAGATTCATCCACTTTGTATATCGCACAATATGTACAGTAACCAAAATGAATGAGAAATTTTAATATATATGAGAATATCTGTTCAATATCTTCTTCTACTCTATCTTTGAATCTATCAAATAGTCTATTAATTATATCAAAAGAGATTGAGATATTTTCTGCTGATTTTTCAACAAAAGAAGAAAAAGATTTATCGTGTGAAAGGTAATAAATAAAAGAATTATTTATACTTAAAAACCTTTTAATTAATGTAGAAGATTTGAAATTCTTTTTCCCTTTTTCATTAAGATTTGAATAAATTGATTTAGCACTTAACAATGCTTCCAACAAATATTCTTTCTCATTTGTTAGTATATATGCAACAAAATTGTCACAAAAACTATATAACAAATCTCCAGTATATCTTGAATAATTAACAATATTGATAATTTCTTTATTAAGAGTATTGGTAGTTTCAATACATCCTTTTTTCTCAAAATAATTATATATGGTATAAAAGTCTTTAATATTGGCTTTATTTTTTAATTCATAACCTTCACCTAAAATTAAATCTTTTAAGGACTTTTTTAATTTCCTATTAAAAATAATACAACTATAAAGGTAGTTAATATCATGATCTATTATTATACTTTCAATCTTATTTTTATCAATTGTGTATAGTTTTTTTTTCAATCTTTGAAAGAAGGTTATGATCATCTAAATATAAAAATGTATCAAATACTAATGAATAATATAAAGAAATATATTCACTATAAAGTTTATTTTCTAACAAGCTCTCCATTAGAGAAAGCAATTTATATAATTCATCAATTTTGCTAGTTCTTAAAAGATATAGACCTTTATATGCAAGAAATTCGAAATATAATGGATATTTTTCAATCGAAATTTTTGATTTCTCGATCTTTAAGATATATTTTTTTACATTTTGCAATTCCCACTTTTCAATAGAAAAAGAGATAAGCTTTACCATTACAAAAAAATACTGTTCGTCTTCAATAGCATTTTTTAAGAACGCTTCATTTACCATCTTTTCAAGTTTGGCAATATAATTTAAGGCTTCTGGATGATTTCTATGCTTCCCCTTGTAATCAATTATCAAATTTGAGTAACTAATAAGAAGAGTAGGATAAATCTTAAATTGTTCATTATAATAAATCGATTCTTTAGTAAATTGAATTGCTTTTTCACGACTTTCTTCATCTTCCAAAGAAGAATAATATACGGCTATGTTATGAGCTGCCTTTAAGTAAAATACCCAGTTTTCCTCTTCTTTTGAATCATTGTATATTATATTCATCAACCTATAGTAATATTCCAAACCTTTTGATTGTTCTTGATTGCTATTTTTTTCAAGTGCAGAAAGTCCATAAAGATAAAAAAGATATTCTATGTTATCTAATTTATCTAAATTATTAATTAGAAATTTATGGATTTCTCTACTTTCAGAAATCCATCCAAGTAAATTTGAATAGGTGTAAAATAAAATTAATATTATAAATGAATCATCTAAAAATTTTTCAGCAGCTTTTGCTTTTTCCTCTACTTCTGTAATATTATACGAAATCGCAGCAATTGAAATAGAAATTGCTAATTCATAAATCTCTTTTTGCTTTTTAGCCTTTGTATCACAGCTTTTTAACTTTTTTATTTTGCTGTATAATTTATCTAGTTTCTTTAAATCTAAAGTTGCAAGAGAGTAATAAAAATAGATTTTAAATGCCTTGCAGTAATCTTCTTTGTTTTCATTTGGATTTATATTTAATATGAGGTCATAAATTTCTCCATAGTTTGCATAGTAAGTAAAAATAGGGTAATTTTTGAAAAATAATATGACCTCATTTGGTAACTTTTTGGATTTTATAGATTTTAAATTTTTTATATAATTCTTTCTATCATCAATGGTATTTGCCCAATTTTCATATAGATAATTTTGAAAATCAATATAAAAACTTTTATCCTCTTCCTTTAATTTTTCTTCTAAGATTTCTTTTATTATCTTCTCAGATAAACCGAGTGAATCAATATTTTTATAGTACCTTAATATTTTTTTTGTAATAAGATTCAAGTATACGGTCTTTCTAATTTTAACAAATTTAATTTCACTTAAAAGTTTAAATGAGACTGGTTTGTCATAAGTAAGAAAAATTATACAAGCCTTTTTTTCATCTTCACTCAATGTATTAATTTTATAACTTTCTATTATATAATTTAAAAAATTTTTCTTTAATTTATCTGATTCTTTATTTGATAGCAGAATTTTATCATCGTCAGTCCTTGAAAAAAAGTTTTTATTTGCTTTAACAAAATTCAAAAACCTAAACAATGTAGAAATTGAAAATGAAAAACCAAGTTTTGAAAAATCAAAATTGTACCAGTTAAATGCAATACTTAAAACGGATTGAATCTTTTCTTCATCGATGTAAATATTGTGAAAAAGCCACTGTGAATCACTTTCATTTTCAGATATTTCAAATCTAATCAAATATACCTGATTTTTTAACTTCCTACTTAAGTCTACTAAAATCTTTCTGTCTTGAGAAGGAAAATGAAGATAATCATCAAAAATAATATATAAAGGTTCAAGAAATAAAGTATTTTTTAAGTAAATTTCAGCATCGTTTTTATTTGAAATCTTTTGCCCAGATTTAAAAGAAAGGAAGTTGTAAAAATCTTCAATTCCATTCAAATATAAGGCATTTTGCAATTTAACTTTCATAAAGGCATAAAAATTGTCCTTTAGTGAAGAGATAGATTGCTCATCCTCCCATAAGATAATATTGTTATAGGACAGTTTCTCTTTAATTTTTTCAAAATAATCATAAAGATTAAATAGGGATGTCGAAACTACTCTTTCGCTTTCAAAAAAATAAAGATGCTGATTCTCACCTTCAATCTTTTCTGAAAGCCATTTTTTCATCTTGTTATATTCAAATTGATTTTCCAAAGAAAAGTAATAAAAGTCCTCTAATATCTGAGGAATCTCTTTTTTGATTTCTAAAACTGAATTTCTAATAAGATCAAAAAGTTGCTTAAAATCTTCGAAATACTGGTATTTACTTATCCTTGCGGGGAAAATATCGAGAAGTGTTGGTTTACCATTTTCATTAACAAGTATATTTTGTTTTTGGATATCATTATGGCTGATTTCAAATTGATGTAAGAAGTTTATAGCGTAAAGTAATTTAGATAATAAATATAAAATATCTTTGGGTTTTTCAATATTTTCTTTAATATATATATCTATTGACTTTGAATCGGATATATATGGCATAGTATAAAACCATATATCTCTTTCAAAAGGGTTATTATCTATATTGTATATTTTTTCAAGTTCAATTGGTTTTATAATAAAAGGGTTATGTATAGATTTTAAAGTATAAAACTGTTGGATAAGCTGTGAAACTACTTTTCTAGATGAGGCATTAATATCGGAAATCTTTAAAGCCAAATGCCTTTTAAGCTTTCTATCAAAAGTTAAATATGTTAAACCATAATTTCCACTACCTAAAAATCTGACTATTTCATATCTTAAATTGATAAGATTCATTAAAAATTCCTGAAAACTAACGATAACTTTTTATAAAATATACCAATATTTAATTTCAATATTATTTTAATTTCAATATTATTAAAACTATTTTTATACTAATTTCAAATAAAAAATCCCCTATAAAAATTAACCTATTTTATTCATTCAATGAAAGAAGTGCTTCGGAAACTTTTGAAAGAGTATGAGCTATCTGTACTAGTTCTTCTGAAATTTGAACGGCTGATTCAGAGATAGAAGAAATCTCTGCCAAAGTATTTACTACCTCATCAGAACCTTTAGCTTGCTCACGAGTCGCAGAAGTAATTCTATAAAAAGTCTCAGAAAACACCTGGATCTGATTTCGAATGGCATTGAATATTTCGCCTGCATTTTTACTTTTTTCATATGTTATGAAAATCTTTTCATTTGCCATTTCTATGGTCCCTTCTATTTCTTTGGCTGCATCAAGTGATCTTTCAGAAAGCTTTTTTATTTCTTTTGCTACAATAGTAAATCCTTTACCAAGTTCACCGGCATGAGCAGCCTCTATTGAGGCATTTAATGCAAGTAAAGAAGTTTGATCAGTGATATCATGAATCATAGTAGTAAAGTTTTTTATTGTGCTTGTTATCGAGACTAACTGCTCTGAAGCCTCTATATTTTCCTCCATCGATTTGGTTCCAAACTCTACTTTTTCTACAATTTGCTCTACCTCTTTCGCTGTTTGATCTGCATTTTGTGCTATAGAATTTATTGAAGCCGAAAGCTCCTCCAAAGTTGAAGATATTTCTTCTACAGAAACCGCAAGTTCCTTAGATTTACTTGAAAGTTTCTCAGAATGTTCCAACACAGATTTTTCTACTTGTGTAAGTGCAAGTAGATTTTCTCCAGTTTTTTCTTTTACTTTTCTTGCGAAAGATCCTTTTTCCTCTCTTAAAGCTTCGGCTAAAGCATTAAGTTCTTTTTCTATATCTACTTGATTGGATGCAGAACTAAAAAGTATAGTAGCCACAAAAACAACCATACCGATTGAAGAAGTCCAGAATTTTGGTTGAAGACCAGCTGCAGCTATGACAATATCCCTTAAAGCGAAGGATATGACAGATAATAACCCTAAAGATAATATCATACTGTACTTTTTCTTTTTTATTATAGCATATATCCCGACATAAAGCATATATAGAAAACTTAAACCTAAAATACTGGATTGTAAAAAACTATCATTAACAATTTCAGTTCTTGCAAGATCTTTTAAAGAAAAAAGATATATTACACCAGCAATAAAAACTATTAAAATTAGATATCTAAGATTTTTTTTATCATGAATTTTGAAAAAGTTTTGAAAGTAGAAAATCAAAAGACAAACTGCAAGATAAGAAGAAGCAAAACAAAATTTGATAAAAGTCATATATGAAAAAGGAGCAATATCTATATAAAGTTGACTATAATAGATCATCATTAAAAAAGAGGAAAGAGATACAAAGATATTAAATTTTTTCTCTTTACTTCTAAGGTAAAGTATTAAATAATAAATGCAAAGTATTAAACTAACCACAGAGGCTGATGCAGGAATCATCGAGCCTATAAAGTAGTAAATAAAATTGCTTTTTTGAGCATCAGTTGCTTTCATTACTTCTATTGCATTGATTGAACCCCTTGCTCTTTCACAATAGAACTGTATAGCTATAACATTTTCATCATCAAAACTCATTAAGGAAGAAGGAATCACGAAATATTTGGAGATATTTGGATTTGCAAAAAACTTATCTGGTGGCATCAAGCCATGGCTACCTATTAAAGAACCATTAAAATATATCCTTGCAGCATTAGGGATTTTACCAAAGAAAATTGCTAAATCTTTACCTTTTAATTTTTCTGGTATATTAAATTTTGCTCTAAACCAAACCCATCTACTTTTATTTAAATCAAAATTAAATCCACCATATGGAAGTTTAATATTCTCCCATCCAGTTGGTTCGTAATCTAAAAGAGAAAATTCAGTCCTTGATCCATCGGTGTCCTCATATGTATAAATCCAACCATCAGTAATAATTAATGTTTCTTTTCCTTTTGCGATTATTACATTATTTTCAATAACAAATATAGTCAAAATTAGAAAAATTATTAAAATCAAAAGGTAGTTTTTTCTCATTTCCACCTCAGTTGTTATCTATACTCATTTGTCTTATTTATCCATTTTCATAATTAAATTATAGAAATTTTAATATAGTTACATATACTAATTTTTAATAATTTGTCTTTCCATTTCATCTTGTTGAATCTTATTTGAATATCCTATAAGTTCATTATAAAGCAATTCGAAGTCATCTTTTAAATGTTCTTTGGCAACATTTATTAATTTCTTGGAGTATGTATCCTCAAGATAGATATTTTTTCTATTAATTTTCATACTTAGCCTTTTTAGTAGTTCTAATAAATTATCGTCATTGAGATATGTTTTATAAAATGTAGCAGTAGATATATAGCTCCTAAGTTTATTAAAAACAACCTGATCAACTTCGAAAAAGCTTTTTATCTTTGGTAATACTAAATCTAATTTATCATCTTTATAAGTATTTATTAATGATTTTGCATAGTTTTTATCGATAGTATCTATATAAATATCAAAAAGAATCTCAATAAATTGATGAATTGGAAAATAGTTTTTTTCAACAATTTCAGATGTCTTTTTCATAAGATAAAAAAATGATTTACTATTATGAAACCATTTATCAAGTAAAAGATGAATCTTCATTCCTAAAAAAAGGTCAGTAATATCTAAATTTTCTTTATTATTATTCAATAAAATATCCTCTTTAAATTCCTTTAATTTTTGATCTACTAAATTTTCCGTTACTTTGCATTTATTATTTTGCAATGCAAGTATATCTGGAAATGTAAGACCTAAGTTGTAATAATAATTTCCTGGATAAATCGATACTATATGATGAGCAAGAAAGTTCAATCTTAAATCCTTTTTAATTTGACAAAAGTATTATTCCCATCTATTTATATATTAGAAATTAAGTAGGTCAAATCGTAAAACTCTTAATAAATATTTTTTGGAAAAATTACCTTAAAAAGGAGAAATACAAATGCAAAAGAATGGTAAAAATATTCTTCTTACAATTTTGCCAATAGCACTCTTTATCTGTTTTGTCATCTTTTTATTTAGTCTTCCATCAACTTATGGAATATTTAAGTGGAATGAATACTATAAAAATCTGCTTATTAAAATTTCATTATTACCAATTCTTATTTCTCTATTTGGTCTTCTTTCAATTTTATTAAAGAAAAATAAAATATTATACAAGATATTCTCAATATTAAATATGGCTCTTAATTTTATTTTAATTATCATTTTAATTTCCGCAGTTATTTTTATTTTTGTTAATAGTAATCCTTCTTTTACTTCTACCTCACCACTATTTATGCTTTCTGATTCTACAGGTATTTTTGGTTTACCAGATATTCAGATTAGTTTCAAAACTCAAAAAAATGAAATTATACAATGTGAATATTTCAATGAAAACCAGATAGATAATAAAATAATATTAAAAGATAATAAGGCAACTAAAATACATAAATTTATAATAAAAGACTTAAAGCCAGAATCTATTTACTATTTCAATCTTTCGAATGGAAAAAGCTTTAAGTATAAAACAGCAAAGACAAAAATCAACGAAAATAACCCTTTTTCTTTTGCTATAAGTTCAGATCCTCACTTTGGCAGAGATAAATCTAGAAATGATATAACTGAAAAAATAGTCAAATTGGTTGAAAACGAGCCAAATTATTCTTTTTTCGCTATACTTGGTGATTTTGTTGAAAGTGGTTATGTCAAATCTCACTGGCAAATCTTGCTGGATTTTTTAGGTAAAAACTTCGGAAATCTTCCAATAATACCTGTTATGGGGAATCATGATGCCTTTATAGCAGGTCATCGCTTCTATAAATCCATCTTTTCTTCTGTTAAGACAGAAAACAGATCATCACCATATTATAAACATTATACTTTTAAGGTAGATAACAAAAATATTCATGTAATTACATTATCTTTGCTCTGGGGTATTGAAGATTTTTCCATTAAGCAAAAAAATTGGCTTATAAAAGAACTTTCAAAGACAAATAAAGATGATTTTGTAGTTATACTATCTCATGCTTTTCTATATGCTTCTGGATATACTGAAGAAGGTGGAATCCCTTGGTTTGATAACAACTCTGTTATTAAAATTCTTGAACCAATATTCAAAAAATATGATGTTGATCTTGTTGTAAGTGGACATAACCATACTATGGAATTAATTGAAAATGACTCTATATACTATGCAATTATAGGTTCTTTTGGTGGGTTACCTGATCCTGAAAAGACTTTTACTTCTAAAGGAAGTCTATGGTATAAAAGTGGTTTGTATGGATACCTTGATGTCAAGTCTTTTGCAGACTTTTTTGTTTTAACATTTTACGATGAAAATAAAAATATCTTATTTCAAAATAAATGTAACTATTAATAACATTAATGAAACTTATGATTATTAAATCATTCTAAACTTATAGATTCTTAGCTATGTGATAAAGTATTATGAACCTTATTTTTGAGGAGAAAAATTATGAAGAAAAAGATCTTCTTTTATTCTTTTCTTTTACTAGTATTATTTTCATTTATTTTCACACTTTTAGCTTCAACTATCGACATAATTTCAAATTTTGCTTTGGTTGAAGGGGGAGAATATACATTTTCATTGAATAGTACAAAAGTTAAAATACCAGATCTATATGTACAAAAGCATGAACTATCGAACAAACAGCTTGCAGAGTTACTAAACTGGGGATATAAACAAGGATACATTGAAGTATCTAAAGATGAGGTTTATGAGGTATATCAAGGTAGATATCTAATCTACCAAATAAATGAAAAATATAGTGGGTTAACTTTTTCAAAGGATGGTTTTACTGTTAAAAAGAATTTTGATAATCTTGCTGCTTCATACATTAGCTGGTATGGAGCTCTGACTTTGTCTAACTTTTTCAGCTTGATGAATGGCTTTACACCCTGTTATAATCTTATAAATGGGGAAATGACTCCAAAAGGAAATGGTTTTAGATTGCCTTTTTCTTACGAATGGGAATACTGTGCAATAGGTGGCAAAAAGTCACAAAATTATAAATTTAGTGGTTCGAATAATCTTGCTGAAGTTGGCTGGTATGATAAGAACTCTTCAAATTCCCCACAAATTATCATGCAAAAAAAGCCAAATGAACTGGGACTATACGATATGAGTGGAAACCTTTATGAATGGTGCTTCGAGATGGGAATGTCTGCAGGGGTCTATGCAAGAGGTGGAGCCTTCAATACAAGCGAAAATCAATGTCTTCCTTCTTCTTTCTCAGAATTTGACCCTCTCGATTGTCTTATAAATGTTGGCTTAAGATTTTTTAGAACAAAGTAAGTTTTTAAATGGTTTATTAAAGCCATAAAAAAGCTTTTTAATATAAAAAAATTATTAAATTTTTAGTGTAAAAAATTTTTAAAAATTATTTATAAGTAAGTATTTTTTGTGGAGGTAGATATTATGTCAAGACAAGTTATATCTAAAAATGAATATATTCAAATAAAAAATGCCAATATAAAACCTCAAATTAAACAGGATAACTATCTTCAAAGACTTTTTAAATATATACCTTCCGAGATAATTTTACTTTTCATAACATGTGAAAAGATACTTTTAAGTCAAAGCGATATAACTATTGGTATTTACTGGTTCATAAGTATTTTTTGTTTTGTAGCTACTCCCTTTTATCTTTTCTTTGTCGCAAAGGTTAAAAAAATTTCTCAGTTAGTAATTTCTACTTTATCCTTTGCAGTATGGGTCTTCGCTATAGGTGGACCATTTTCATTTTTAAGATGGTATAAACCTTTATATGGAGCAATAACCCTTCCATTATTTACTTTTATTGTGTCTTTTTTTGGGTAAAATAATATTTGACTAGAATAATTTTATAAAAACAATACATTTATAATAATATGATTTAAATAAATGAATTACAAAATTCACCCTAAAAAAGGGTGGGTGGTGGGGTGGTCTGAGGCGAAAATAGAAATTTTATATTTTTATGTTTATAATATTTTTATGTTTTTAATACAGGAAGATTGTATTTATTTTTATTTTTTTTTATTATTTATAATTTAGTTATTTTATAATTTAGTTATTTATTAATTTTTATCCTAATTGTTTTTTTTATTTTAATTTTTTTTTAGTTCTTTCATATTATTTAGTAATTATTTTTTTATACTATTTCATATTGAATTTTCTAATATCCTGCTTTTTAAAATGTTTTAACTATTTTCGTATATTTTCTCAATTATTTCAGAAATTGTCATGTTGTTTTGTATAGTTATCTCGTTATAATTTTCAAGAGGGCTTTTTGAAAACTGCAATATTTTACCACCGATTAAGGGAAGTTCATCGATATTGTGGGTGACAAGAATCATTGTAATATCTGGGTAATTCTGTCTTATAAATTCAATTATCCTCTGTTTTGAGTAAATATCTATAGATTTAAAAGGTTCGTCCAATAATATTATCTCTGGATTAACGATAAATGCTCTAATAAGTGAGACCTTCGCTTTCATTCCACCGGAAAGTTCATAAGGATAGTATTTTTCATAACCTTTTAAGGATGTTATGTTTAGCCAATTTTCAATTTTTTGGTAAATATCATCTGTAATTGTAATTTTCTTTAATTTACAACCAAAAAGGATATTTTCAATGACAGTCATATAGGGAAAAAGTCTTGATTCCTGAAAAACCACAGAAAATGGAAGATTTATATTATAATTTCCAGTAAAATTTAAATCTATACCAGATAGTATGTTTAACAAAGTAGTTTTACCAGATCCAGAAGGAGCGAATATCGCTATCTTATCACCTTTTTTTACATCAAAAGATAGATTTTTAATGACAATATTTTTACCAAAAGATTTGCAAATTGATTTTACTTCAACAGCATTCATTTAATTTTTCGCTTTTTATTGTTAATTTTTAATATTATTCACTATAAAGGTACTTTTGAAAAAATACTATAAATATTATGTTTATAACAAATTCATAAAGAACCATAAAAAGAAGTAGGACTATAAGATAGAAAAACACCTTATCCATCTGAAAATAAACTCTTGCAACATTCAGTAAATAACCAAGACCATTTTGTGAACCGATGAATTCACCAAGGACTACAACTTTGAGTCCGAGCCCCATCCCCAAAGTTAAGTTACTTCTTGTTATTGGAACAAGGGTTGGGAGAAGAAGATACCTTATAAGTTCTTGATTTTTTCCATCGAACACCTTTATTACAGCCTCAAGATTTTCATTTCTTTTAAGAAGGACATTTGTCGCATTTATATAGACCGTGGAAATAGTTAAAGATGCTACCAGAACTATTGGAGTTGTTGAACCAATACCAGAAAGAATTAGAAAAATAATTCCAAGAATCGTACCAGGAATTACTTGGAAAAGTGCTAAAAATATTAAAAAAGTGTTTTGCATCTTGGACGAATGGGTAAATAGACTGAGAAATGTTCCTAATATCAAGGCTATAAAGAATCCAGTGAAAGTCCTGTATATACTAAGACTAAAATGAATAAAAAAATCTTTATCCAAATATTTAGTTATATTTTTCAATACTGTAAAAGGTGAAGGTATTATATATGGTGGATACATAATCGAAAGTATCCACCATAAAACTAAAAATAATAATAATGCATAAATGGTATGTTTAATAGATGAAAAATAGTTCTTTAAATTGTGGGTCAAGTGGTATTCCTATAGATTGATAATATGAAAAAACTTCATTTAAAAGTTCATTGCTATATGAAAGGTTGAAAGAGGTATTTCCAATAGCTTTAAGTAAAACTGGTTGCGGGAAACTAAAATATGGTGCTGCGATTTTAATTGCTGTTTGTGGGTCATTTTTAATTAGTTCTATTGCTTTTGCAAGTTCAGCATGAAGTAATTTAATATAATCGATATTATTTATAGCCCAATTTTTCATTGCAAAAGCTCCAACTTGTGGATAACCATTTTTTTTACCTGTTAGTTTTTCATAGTAATCTTTAAATCCAAAGGAAATATAGACATTAGGAATAGATGAAGCCATTGTAACAAAAGGTTCTGGAAGAGCGACAACCTCAGCTTTCCCTTGTTTTAATAATTCCAATGAAGAAGGGAAAGGAGAATAAACTGGAGTTATATCCTTTTTATAAACAAGCCCGTCTTTTTCTACAAAAAATTTCACAATCTCTTCGATAGGCGAACCTTCAAAAGGGATATAGATGGATTTACCCTTTAATTCCTTAAATGAGCTAACTTTGATTCCATATGTAACAAGATATGTAAGCCCAGTTACATAAGAGTTTAGCATTACAACTGGAGCCTTGTTTTTATAAAAATTTATGCCTACATCAAGACCAGTAAAAAGTATCTGAGTTTCACCTTTTAAAAATAGAGCAGAGGCTTGAGAATGGTCAGAAAATATTGTTATTTTTGTGTTTGGAAGTTTCTCAGCTGCTATGACAAGAGGTACTGAAGATGGAGTTGCTGGACCCCAAATACTTATAACATTTGTGGTCGTTTGAGAGACGAAAAGTAAAACAAATAAAGATGATAAAATTAATAATAATATATATTTTTTCATAAGTATAACCTCCGAAAAAAGTTTTATCTTAAAACAAGCTTGAACTTTACTACATAAATAATATGTCAAATTTATTGATTAAAGTCAATATCTTACGAAAATCTATCTACAATTTAAAACCTATTTTTTATATTAATATATGAATAAATTAAATTTTATCATATAATAAATGAAGAAGGAGGATATATGAAGATATACTATTATCTTACAATTTTCCCCATAGAATCTTTAATAGCATCCAATTTAGAACCAACTAAGTTTGGAAGCTATCTTTCTACTGGATCTAAAAAAGGATCATATGAGAATAATATTTTCATTGAAATAGAAGAGGGTTGCTCAAATTTTTTTGATTGGGATTATGCAAAGAAAAAATGCGTACCAAAAGAAAATGGTGAACCAAAACATTCTGTCTATCTTTCGATTTATCGAACTCTTGAAAATACACCTATTAAAGCATTAAAAAGCATCTATTTAACAACAAAGGATGGTAGAACCCTTGAAATTAAACCAGAGATATTTGACAATAATCTTTCGGAGAAAAAATTTTATATATATCAAGAAATCTGCCCAACAAGACCACTTATTGTTACAAGCTTAAAACCGAAAGATTATGTTAAAAACATTACAAACAAAGAAAACAAAACATATATACCAACAATAGCATTTGCAGATATTAAAACCATTAGTTTTCATTCTGAAAACACTGGTAGTTTAGGACCACTCTATGACAGAAACATTGAACATCTTCACAACTGTGTAAATGAAGTAACATTAAATAAAGATAAGCTTTTCAAGATAGTCGAAAGATCTAATGTCGATAAATTCTCTTATCAGATTATTGGAGATGGTATTTTCGTTGGTGATAACCAGACAATTATTTTTTATAGGATGATTTCGGTGGAGGATCTCAGAAGATATCATTATGATTGGGCAAGATCAGCACAAATTTTTTAACTCAATTTTTCATACTCTTTTTTTATTTTTTTAAATATCTGGGTTTAATCTAGAAGATTCCAATAGGAGGTTAAAAATGTTAGCAATTGTTTTCATAAGTGTTTTTTCTGCACTAGCCTTTGCGGCAGGGAACTATTTTGCAGTCAAGAGAAAAGATCCAGGACTGCCTATAATGAGAGAAATAGCAGATGCAATAGCACAAGGTGCAGACGCATTTATTAGGCATGAATATGGAGTTATCTTTAAAATAGGAATAATCATTGCGATTATTCTTGGTATAATTGTTTCCTGGTATACTGGGATCGCCTTTTTAATAGGAGCACTTATGAGCAGTAGTGCTGGATGGGTGGGGATGAAAATTGCAGTTATAGCCAATGTAAGAGTTTCAAATACTGCAAGGACTACTAAATCTATGGGTAGTACACTTAAAGTCGCATTTCAAGGTGGTTCTGTTATGGGTCTCTCGGTAGGAGGATTTGCCCTTTTGGGTCTTGGATTTATCTACCTTACATTTGGTAAATTTCTTAATCAACTTTCAGAGCAGCAATTAACAATAGTTACAAACTGGATAGGCATTAACTTCATACCATTTACTATGACTGTCTCTGGATATGCACTGGGTTGCTCTATAATAGCTATGTTTGATAGGGTTGGAGGAGGAATATATACAAAAGCTGCAGATATGGGTGCAGATCTTGTTGGTAAAACAGAGGCTCATATCCCTGAAGATGACCCTAGAAACCCTGCAACAATAGCAGATAATGTTGGAGATAATGTCGGCGATGTCGCTGGTCTTGGAGCTGATCTACTTGAAAGCTATGTTGGAGCTATAATATCAAGTATAGTTTTAGCAGCATACATATTTTACACATCGAAGAGTCTTGAAAATTCAATTACAGCCTCTTTAACGATAAAATTGCTTAAATATCCGATCTTTTTCGCATCTATTGGAATTTTAAGCTGTATCATTGGGATTGCTTCACTACTTATTAGAAAAAATATCAAAAAACCTCATACTGCATTGAACTTTTCTACCTGGGTTTCAGAAGGTTGTACTATTTTTTTTACTCTCATATTTACATTAATTTACTTTAAGGGAGAAAATTTTGGTATTCTTGCTTTCAGATTTGGAGCTATCTCCCCTTGGTTATCTTCTGTAATCGGAATTATTGCTGGTATTGTTATCGGAATGCTTGCTGAGTATTACACAAGTTACGATTATAACCCAACAAAAAATATCGCTGCTGCCTCAAATGAAGGTGCTTCTTTAACAATAACTAGTGGGCTCGCAGTAGGAATGAAAAGTACGATTTTACCTGTAATAATTCTTGGTTTTGGCATAATTTTAGCTGATTTTGTCGGTGGTTTATATGGAGTTGCTATGGCTGCAATTGGTATGCTTTCAGTTGTTTCAGCAACCGTTAGCGTTGACACCTATGGACCTATTGCTGATAATGCTGGAGGTATTAGTGAAATGTCCAAACTTGAACCTGAAGTAAGAGAAATCACAGATCATCTCGATTCTGTTGGTAATACGACGGCAGCTATAGGTAAAGGTTTCGCCATAGGCTCTGCTTCTCTTGCTGCATTATCTTTGTTTGCATCTTATCTTTATACACAAGCTGGTCCTGGGCACACCACAGGATATTCCTTAATTATCAATCTTATGGACACTTTTAGTTTGGGAGGAGCCATTATAGGTGCAGCACTTCCCTTCCTTTTTTCTGGGATACTCATCGATGCAGTCGCTAAAGCAGCTCAGCAGATGGTTATGGAAGTCAGAAGACAGTTTAAGGAAAATCCAAAGATATTAAGTGGTGAAGAAAAACCAGACTATCGAAGATGTATTAAAATTTCTTCTGCTGGGGCAATAAATCAGATGAAACTTCCAGCATTTATCTCTGTTTTAACTCCATTAATCACTGGTTTTTTATTTGGGGCTAAATTTGTTGGAGGATTGCTTATAGGAACGACCTTAAGCAGTATTATGCTCGCTATATTTACAGCAAACTCTGGAGGAGCATGGGATAATGCTAAAAAATATATAGAACAGGGTAGATTCGGTGGTAAAGGGTCTTCTGCTCATGCCGCTGGAATTATAGGTGATACAGTAGGAGATCCACTAAAAGATACCGTAGGACCATCTTTGGATATCTTAATAAAGATAATGGCTGTAGTTTCGCTCATAATGGTAAATATATTTGGTAAATATAATCTTGTAGGACTCTTACAAAAATAATTATTAAAAAGGCTGCCAGTTAAAACTGACAGCCTTTTTAATAATTTATGCGAAATAATCTTTCAATTCTTCTCTGAAATACTTATTTGCAGAAGAGATAGGTAGGATTAAAGATTGTCCTAAAGCACAAAATGATGCTTTTTCCATTGTTTTAGCTATTTTAATGCTATCTTCCCAATCTTTTTCGGATAGTTTTCTCTTATATAGGTCAATTGATCTATCTAAAAGTATCTTTGTACCGATTCTACATGGGCTGCACTTTCCACAAGATTCATGGGCAAAAAACTTCATGACAGATCTTAAGAAATCTGGTATCTCTGCTTTTTGGTCGAGTATTAATATAGCCCCTGAACCAAGAACGGCTGCATATTCACCGAGAGAATCATAATCTAGTGGTGTATCAAGCATCTTCTCTGAAATTAAAGCACCTGCAGATCCGCCGATCTGAGCTGCCTTAAAAACAGATCCTGGAGCCATTCCGCCGGCGTATTCATTTATTATCTGCCTCAAAGTTATGCCCATTGGAACTTCGATAAGCCCTGGATGATTCACTTTACCCAATATTGTATATACCTTTGTACCAGGTGCATTTTTTGTACCAAAAGATTTATACCAATCTGCCCCATTTAGTAAAATATTTGGAACATTAGCTAGAGTTTCAACATTATTTACAACAGTAGGTTTGTTTCTAAATCCAACCTGACCAGGGAATGGTGGTTTTGCTCTTGGATGACCGCGTTTACCTTCCATAGATTCTATAAGAGCCGTTTCTTCACCACAAACATAAGCTCCTGCACCTTTTCTTATCTCAATATCGAAGGAAAAGTTCGAACCAAATATATTATTGCCAAGAAAACCATATTCTTTAGCATCTCTTATTGCTTTTGCAAGTCTCTGAATAGATAAAGTATACTCACCTCTAATATATACATAACCCTTAATGGCTCCTACTGCATAACCACAGATTGCCATTCCTTCAATAAGTTTATGAGGATCACCTTCAAGTATAAGCCTATCCTTAAATGTACCTGGTTCACCCTCATCAGCGTTACAAACTACATATTTTTCTCCTGAAAGGGGTGCAGTGAAACTCCATTTTAGACCAGTTGGGAATCCAGCGCCTCCTCTTCCTCTTAAGCCAGATTTCTTCACTTCATCTACCACTTCTGCAGGCTTCATATTTGTAACAACTTTTCCAAGTGCCTCATAACCCATAGTAGCTATATATTCTTCAATAGATTCTGGATTTATTACACCAGCTCTTTCAAGGACAATTCTATTCTGCTTCTTTAATGTTTCTCTTGTTGGAGTTATAGTGATATTTGGAATATCAAAAGATTCTGACAATACAAGTCTTTTAACTGGTCTACCCTTTAAAAGGTGTTCATTTACAATCTCTTTAACATCATTAACAGAAACATTCGTATACAAAACAGAATCAGGGAAAACAAGTATAATAACACCTTTACCTATCAAGTTTACAGAACCAGTTTCGGAGATTTTTACTTCTTCCAAAAGATTTGCAGATTTGATTTCTTTTTCAAACTCATATTTTACTGCATAAGCTCCAGCATCTATTGTATTTTGATCTATGACGAAAAGAAGATGTGTTCTATACATTTGAACCTCCTTTTCTAAGGCCATCAATGATCTGCTTTATCTTTTCCTTTGTAAGATTTCCATAAACAACATCATTTATCATACAAGCTGGAGCAACACCGCATACGCCCAAACATGCGCTTGTTTCAAGTGTAAAAAGCTTATCTTTAGTGGTTTCACCAATTTTATCAAGTCCTAAAAGTTCTTTAAATTCTTTTAAAATATCCAATGCTCCCATCACATGGCATGGTGCGGATTCACATACTCTAATAATGTATTTTCCTCTAGGTTCGAGGCTGTACATCGAATAAAATGTAGCAACCCCTTGAACCTTTGAAACTGGGATACCAAGATATTTTGCAACTTCTTGCAAATCATTAAAAGATAAATAATGATCTACCTTTGAATCCTGTATATCATGAAGTATGAAAAGAAGATTCTCTGGATCAGGGGCGTATTTTTCTATTATTTTTTTATCCATTTTCGCCTCCCTAAATCATAATAATGAATCTCGTTTTACATAGTGAGTATGGAGAAGTTCATGTGACTTATGACCGAGTGGTTTTTCAAGAAAATCTTTATAGATCTTTTCAATCATAGGATTTTCATGTGACTTTCTAAGCTTCATACCACCATCCTCATCATAAAGTCCTTTAGCTCTTTCCATCCTTCTTGCGATTGTAGAACCATAGGGTTGTCCACCGCCACCAACACATCCACCAGGGCATGCCATGATTTCAATAAAATGATACGGTGAAGGCTGTCCTTTTCTCTTTGCTTCAACGACTTTATCTAGAACCTTTCTTGCATTGCCTAGTCCATGTGCAACTGCACAGCTCAGTTCAGTACCAGCAACATTAACCTTAAACTCTTTGACGCCTTCGAATCCTCTTGCTTCTTTAATATCGCAAGATTCAAGAGCTTTGCCAGTAACAAGTTCGTAAGCAGTTCTTAAAGCTGCTTCCATAACTCCACCTGTCGTTCCAAAAATAGTAGCAGCGCCGGTATATGCACCCATCAGATCATCTGGTTGAGAATCATCTATACTAGCAAGATTTATACCGACCTGTTTTATCATTTGAACTAGTTCCCTTGTCGTTAGAACATAATCAACATCTTGAAAACCGCTTGAACGCATCTCTGGTCTTCTAGCTTCATATTTTTTTGCGGTACATGGCATTATTGATACTGTAACTATTTTGGCTGGATCTATGTTGTATGCTTTTGCAAAATATGTTTTTGAAAGAGCTCCAAACATCTGTTGAGGAGATTTGCAGGATGATACTCCTTCTAAAATGTCTGGATAGAATGTCTCCATAAATTTGATCCATCCAGGTGAGCAAGAAGTTATCAATGGGAAAGGACCATTTTTATGAAGCCTTTCAATAAATTCGCTTCCTTCTTCCATTATGGTTAAGTCTGCTGTAAAGTTAGTATCAAAAACATAATCAAAACCAAGCATCTTAAGTGCATTGTACATCTTGCCAACCAAGTTTGTTCCAGCTGGTAGATCAAACTCTTCTGCTAGTGAAACTCTTATAGCTGGTGCTTCCTGAACTATGACTACTTTTTCAGGATCATTTATAGCTTCCCAAACTTTATCTATTTCAATCGCTTCATGTAAAGCACCTGTTGGACAAACAGAAATACACTGCCCGCAGTTTATACAAACAGACTCTGCCATTTTACCAGATGGGGTTGTTATCTCAGTTTCAAATCCCCTTCCCATAGCCTCAATAGCAAAGACTGTCTGAATATCTTGACATGCTCTTAAACATCTACCACATAGGATACATTTGTCTGGCTCTCTTATTATAGATAAAGAGGATTCGTCTATAGGTTTTCTGTTAAGTACTTTTTGTATTTTGGTCCTATCTATCCCCAGTTGCTTTGCAAGAGATTGTAGTTCACAGTATCCATTTTTGACACATGTTAAACAATCATCTGGATGATTTGCCAAAATTAACTCGACAACTGTTTTTCTTGCCTCTATTATTTCTTTACTTTTTGTGTTAATCTCCATATTGTTTGTAACAGGAGTTGTACAGGATCTTTTATAACCTTTTTGACCTTTTACTTCTACAATACAAACACCACAGTTCCCTGTTGGTGTTAGATCTTTATGGTAACAAAGTCTTGGAATTTCAATACCCGCTTTTTCAGCAGCTTCTATAATATTACATCCCATTGGGACTTCAACTTTTTTACCATCAACTATGATGGTAACTGTAGAACTCATAAAGCCTCCTAATAATCAATTTCTTGTCTCTAGCTTACTTTTATCATTTAATTTATTTATTGCAACTTTTTATTATCTCTTTAACTATTATTTAATTATACCATTAAAACTTTGGATATTTTTTGATTGTATAATTTTCAGCTTAAATTAAAATTTCATTTTATTCATAAAGATCTATTCAAAACATTAATTAAAAATCTACTAAAATCATAAGAGTAGGTAAATAAAGTAATCCATAATAAGAATATTATTTTTATACTTCATTATTTCTTTACTATCTAATTTTTTTCAATAAATTAGTTGTAAGAAAACTGATAGATCCTATTAATAGTATTTCTAATATTGTATAAGTTGCATTTGCAATATTATTTAGTGCCATATATTTATTTAGGTATATGTTGAAAAACCTTAAAAAATTAATACATTTTATCCTATTATCTATAATAATCTTGCATCTTATCTACATTTTTTCCATAGGAATTCTTTCATTAATATACATAAAAGTGAATCCACCAATAAGTTCATTGATGATCTATAGAAGTATTTTTTATAATTATAAAACAATACCTATGAAGTTCATTCCTCTTTCTAATATACCAAGAATTTTCCAAAGGATGATAATATATATCGAAGATGGAAATTTCTATAAGCATAATGGTATTGATTTTGAATCCTTAAAAGAAGCTTACCAAACAAATAAAAAATTTAACAAGATAATCTCCGGTGCAAGTACAATAACTATGCAACTTGCAAGGACACTTTTTTTATCACCAGATAGAAATTATATTAGAAAATATCTTGAGATTATTGCTGCAATTGAAATTGATCTAATAATGCCAAAAAAAAGAATTCTTGAATTATACTTGAATTACATCGAATTTGGTAAGGGAATCTATGGGGTAGGCACAGCTTCATACTATTATTTTAAAAAGGATATCTCAAAACTTTCACAATATGAAATGGCAAAACTTGTCACAATATTAGCCAGTCCTATAAAGTATGATGTCAACACTGCACTTAGAAGTAGAAAATTAAGACAGAGATTTTTCTTTTTAGATCAAAAATTCCATATTACAAGTGAATGATTTTTCACCAATCTAAGTATTTTACTATTATCTGTTTCATCTTTTCTATAAATATATTTATCTGTTCTTTAGTTTCATCTAGGAAAAAACTTATTCTTATCCCTTTATCAGAAAGCTTTTCTGGTATTCCATAAAAATAACTGTCTTTAATCATCTTTTTCTTATTAGAAAAGCAAGCTGAACCAATTGAAACCATTATTTTTTCGTCGTTTAAGATATTTTGAAGTACCTGAGAAGGTATTTTATTATTGTAAATTTTAATGATATATGGTGAAAAAGTTGACTTTGAAAAAATCATATCTGAAAGAAAAAACAGATTTTTAGATAAAATTTCATCTTCAGTAATTAAGCTGCATAGATAATGCTTTTTTTCTAAATTTTCTGCAAATACCTTTTCTATTTTAGTATAAAGAAAATTACAGGTTGCTATTGAAGCAGCTATACTTGCAACATTTTCTGTAGATGGAAAGAGATTTTCCATCTGTCCACCGCCAAAAAAAATAGGTTTTATTTTTGTAAGATCCTTAAGATATAAGATCGAACTTCCCTTAAGTCCTCCAAATTTATGTGAAGAAAACGAAATTGTATCGATATCGGAAATATTAAAAAAAGGAAGTTTTAAGAATCCCTGAACAGCATCTATATGAATGGTAATATTATCCTTAACTTTTCTTGAAAAATTAGCTATCTTTTCGACTGGTAAAATCAAGCCATTTTCATTATTTACCCATTGTAGTATTAAAAAATCAGGCTCAAACTCTTTAATTGAATCAAAATAGATCGATAAAATATAATCCTCGATATCTATCTTTTCATTTAATTTGCTATAGAGTTTATCAAACCTTAATGCTTTTATTTCAACATCCTTTTGTGATTTTACAGTATCGACAATCGAAGGATGATCAGACTCACAATATAATATTTTTACCTTTCTTTTTTTTATCTTACCTTTTAAATATTCCACTTTCCCAGTTATAGCTATGTTATTTGATAATGTTGCACTTGAGGTAAATATTAACTTCCCATATTTTGCGTCTATTATTTTTTTGAATTCTGTCTCAGATTTTTCAATGATTTGTTTAGAGTTTTTCCCTGCGCTATGTAAAGATGATGGGTTAGCGAAGTAACTATTCGATACTTCTACAAATTTTTTTATTGCTATATCTAAAGGCTTTGTGGTAGCTGCATTATCAAAATATATCATTTTCTATTACCTGATTCTATAATAATTTTTATTGCATAATTTTTACAAAAATATTTTTGTTTCATTCTTATTATTTTTTTATTTTTATTTTATTATTTTTTTATTTTATTTCATTTATTTAAATTTTTTTTTTCATTTTTCTAAAATATTTTTTATTATTTCATTTTTGTAAAATTCTTTTTATCTTTTGTTATCTCTTAATTTTTAAAAATTTTGTTTATTACTTTTACTCTTTTCATAAGATCAATTAATACACGAGTAAAGAATAAATTGAGTTAAACTAAATTGCATTATATTTGAATGTTTTATCTTTTTACTTTTTTTGCGAAAGACTCTACAATTTCTTTTAAGAAATCAATTCTCAAAAGTCTTGAACCAAGATAAAACAAAATTAAAAAAATTGTAGAAAAAAGAATTAATTTTATCAAATTGATAAAAAACTTTAAATTAAAAGAAGTCTTTATATATCCAATAAATCTAGAGGTAAAAAAAAGCAGTAAAGAAAGAATAGATGTTAAAAGTACTATTTTTATAGCAAAAATTAGATTTTCTTTGCCGATAGAAATTTTTAATAATATTTTTGCAAGTAAAATGAGTAAAACTAACTGGGTAAATGTATTTAATGTATTTGCAACAGCTATAGCATTTATCCCAAAAATTGGGGTAAAAATTTTAATATAGATAAAGAAAAGGAAAATAGAAATAGAGGAGACTAAAACCTGTGATTTCCATATTTTATGAGAATAAAAAAGTGAAGTAAACATATTTGAAATTGTTATAAAAATTATGCCTGGCATATAATATGCGAAAATAATAGAAGTAGTCTTAACATCATTTAAGGAAAAAGCACCATGATAGAAAATTAATTGAGTAAGTGGTCTTGCAAATCCAATCATATAACCAGCTATAGGAATGGTAAGCAGTAGTGAAAGTTGAATTGATCTTTTTAATGTCGCATTAAGTAGAATCTTATCGTTTTTTTGCACAAGCTCAGAGAAGGAAGGCAAAAATACTTGAGCCATTGCCACCGATAAAAGTCCTATTGGTAGTTGAAATAGCCTTTGTGCAAGGTAATGATAAGTCTGCCCACCATCAAACATAGATAAAAAGTAGGTTGAAATAAATATATTTACCTGATAAGTAGCCGAGGTCAATAAAGATGGTCCCATTAACTTAAAAACACCATAAATATGGTTCCATTTTTTAGGCCATTTTAATGTTATCCTAATCCCATATTTATAGGCAAAAAAAAGGATAAAAAGAAGTTGGAAAATTCCACCTAATACAACTGCATATATAAAAAGATTCAGTGAAATCTTCTTTATAAGAGCGAAATAGACTATTACAAGAATAAAAATAAGATTGAAAATAGATTGGGATATAGAAGGTATAAAAAATTTAAAAATGGCATTCATAGATGAAGAGAAAAAAGACACTAAAGAAATAATAAAAAGATAGGTAAAAAAATATCGGGATAAAAATATTGTGCTTGAAATTTTTGTTGGTGAAAATTTATCGAAACCTCTTACAAGATATGGCATAAAAAATGGGACAAATATAATTAAAATAATAGTTATAAATAATAGTAAAAAGATAAAAACAGTAAAAAAATTCGATTGAAATTCTTCCTGCTCCTTTTTATCTGCTATGCTTTTCAAAACAGGAATATAAGAGTTGGTCATAGCTCCTTCAGCAAATATAGATCTAAAAGTATTTGGGACCTTAAAGGCAGCATTAAAAATATCTTGAACAGATGGTTTAAAAAAATGGGTAACAAAGGTATCTCTTAAAAGTCCGAAGATTCTTGAGATAAATATCCCAGAAGATGAACTAAATATATATTTCACGGTTTTTTTTGTACTCATTTGAAAAATTCCAATATCATATTTTTTGTTTTTTTTATTTAATATTTATTAATTTTATTGTTTATTCATTTTTTATTTTTTTATTTTTTATACCTTTGTTTATATCTTTTTTTCATCTATGGAATCTAGTTTCTAATCTTAAAATTAATTATTGATTTTGACTTTTTATTGTCTTTGATTCATAGATTGTCTTATTGTCATATTTAAGTTTTATATAAAAACTTGATGATCTTTTTTCTTTTAAAGAAAAAGATAAAATATAATGAATACCACTATTTTGTTTTATTAGTTCCTTATCCGATCTTAAATTTAGTGGATAAATTTCTTCATTATTTGCAAAAACAAGGCTACAAGATAATCTTGAAAAATCAAAAGGATCGTTGCAGCTTTCATTAAATATATATAGATTTGCAAAAAGATTGTATTCAGTTAATTCGGTATCAATATCTATTGAAAACCCATCTATAAATACTTTATTTTCCTTATTCAATTTATCCATAGCTGGCTTATATACAAGGAAAAATACTAGTAACAAAAGAGCGACATTAGACAAAGTAAAAATTACATTCCATTTTCTTGTAGGTTTATTTTTTATATTATATGACTTTCTTTCTTCGGGCTTTAAAAAATACTTAAAATGATCCGACATAGACCCCTCAATAAAAGTTTTAATCTGAAAGTGATCTTATTGAATATTCAAGTTGATCTATCAAGTCTTCTGAGATAATCGATTCTTCTGCTATATTTTTATTATAAAAATCAAAAGCCAGTTGATCTTGAATCGCAAGTAAAATTTTTGCGGCATCAGCTATTTTATAGTTAGAAAGCAGTGTTGCAAATACTCCGGCAATAAAATCACCAGTTCCAGCTTTTGAAAATCCAGAAAAACAACCATTGTTACAAAAAATACCTTCTTCACATATAAAGTGACTTATATAATCTTTCATTAATAGTCCATCTAAAAGATTAAGGTTGAAAAAAAGTTTCCCTTTATTAAGAAAAGAAATCTTATCTATTTTCTCTTTTGCATAATCATCTTCCATTATATTATTTGGCATCCTTTTATTTTGATTAATGTTTTCATCAATAAAATTAATATAAGAATCAAATAATCTTTCAAACTCCTTTTTATGAGGTGTAAAAACCAATCGAGCTTTTCTATTTTCAGCTGTTTTTGTAAATTTTACAAATTCCTTAGCAATAATATTTAGGCCGTCTCCATCTATTAAAATATTTATTTTTTTATCTATGATTCTATTTAATATATTAAAAAAAAGATCATTATTAAGACCAAATCCGCAGCCAATTAATACGGTATCAGTAAATTCTTTTATGCTCTTGCTCAAAATCTTTTCAAAATCAGATAAATCTGAATTATTTTCAAAAGGAATAGTTATTATATATGGCATAGATACTTTACAAAAAGACTCATATTCTTTTTTTAAGCAAAGATAAACATATCCAGCGCCTGTTTTTATTGCAGATTTACATGCGATTATTGGGGCACCAAGAGTAGATATGGAACTTGACATTACAAATACTCTACCAAAATCGCCTTTATGCGAAGAAAAACTCCTTTTTTTTAAGATTCTTTTTATATCATTTAATTCTATAAGTTCTAACTTTTTATTGTCATTATCTTTAATAACTTGAAAAGGTTTTTCGTCTTCCTTTTCAAAATAGGAAGGATCTGGCATATCACAATCAATGATCTTATAAGATAATGAATATTTTCTATTCTCAGATGAGAAAAATTCTGCTTTCGCCCATTGAAGCATCAATGTTATGTCAGTTTTTAGTACCTTTTCGGAAATTTCCGCACATCCAGTAGGTAGATCGATAGAGATTACAAACGAATAGTTTTCCTTATATTTTTCTATAAATTCAATTCTTTTTAATAATTTTTTGTCTATAGGGTTTTTTAAGCCTATTCCAGTAATTCCATCTATTAAAAATGGACTATTAATTGCTTTTTGAATTTGATCACTTAAATTCTTAGTATCATTTAAAATAGATTCTATTGTTTCATCATCTATCTTAAGAAAAGAGATATTATGAAAGTTTAGATTTTTTAAGAGTCTTTCTTGATATATTCTTAAATCTGTTTTTCCTTCTCCAAAGGTAAGGAGATTTATCTTATAACTTTTTTTTAAGGCCAATTTCCTTACGACTGCAAGTGCATCACCACCATTGTTCCCAGCACCAACTAAAACTGTTAATTCATTATTCTTTTTAAATACCTTCAAAGATTCAAACAATCTATTTTTAAGCTCTTTATTTAACCATTTTGGTTCGAATTCTATAAAATCTCCATCCAATAGTTTTATCAAAATATTAGAAATTGAGCTAGCTGCATTTTCCATAAGTATTATGTTTTTATAGTCCAAATTATCTATAAGATTTCTTTCAAAATTAGAAATCTGTTTAAAACTAAAAAGTCGCAACTTTCTTCCTTTTAATTCTATTCTTAATCTATTTTTAATAATTAACTTTTAAAATAATTATCATATTTTCTTTTATTAAACTATCATTTCATCAATATTATCTTTTAATAATCGGATATTGAATTAGTTCTGTGTTTTTGCTTTACTTACTGCGACTTCGGAGGCATAATAGAAAAAGTAAATGTTATCCTTGACTTTTGAGAATCCATAAATACTGCCATTTTCACCAACAACCATATTATCTGTAGTCAATATGTTTTTAACTTTCATTATTCTTGTAATGATCTGATCTCCTTTTTCATTTTTAATAATCAGCTTAGCTGTTGGAGTAGGTAACTTTTCAAGATATCTGATATAAAAAATGAAATTACCTTCAGAACCTCCCAAATATGTATCTACTGAAGAAAGAGTGATTTTTTGAACTCCATTTTCGACTTTTTCATTGAATAACCTCTTGAAACTAATTAACTTAATTTTTTCTATATCATCAGTAAAATATAATCTATAAATACTATCGTATAGAATATAACCTCTTTCAAAATAGTATACCTGAATACCAATATATCCATCGGGTGTAACGATGGCATTTCCAAACTCTGAGGTTAAATTGCCTTTATTATCTTCTGGTATTGTCAATTCGGAAAGATCAAATGATATATATGAGCTATTGGTGCAAATATTGAAGCAATAATTGTAAATCTGTGAAATATTCGAATCCATTTGCTGTTCTTTCTGCAATAGGTTTTCAACTTCTTCATTTTCAGTATGTACCTCATTACTCATATTTAGTTCTTGAGGGAAATTTATCATTGGTTTATCATAAGAAGATGATTTCAAAGAAAATTTAATGAAACATGCTATCGATGTTGTATTAGCAAGA